>WFVQ01000226.1 GCA_015491585.1 Deltaproteobacteria bacterium | reverse complement strand
CACCCGGAGTTCGTTCCAGGTTTGCGGGATGTGGAGAAGGGGGATCGGGTTATCGTGCTCTTCTATTTCGATCAGAGTCCCCCATTCCGTAAGGAGATGCTGATCCAAAAACCCCCTCACAAAGATAAAGCCCTTGGCGTGTTCAGCACATGTTCGCCGAGACGTCCCAATCCAATCGGACTTTCGGTGGTCCAGGTGCTCGCCGTCGATCGAGAATCCGGGACATTAAGGGTTAAAGGGCTGGATATGTTTGATAAGACGCCGGTTCTGGACATCAAGCCGGTGTGGAAGGAAGATGCTACAGGAGCTTAGAAATGGCGGTTAGCAAAGATGCGGTCATAGAGGCACTCAAAAAGGTGAACGATCCGGAGCTAAACAAGAGCCTCGTGGATCTGGGAATGATAGACGGTGTCGAGATAGCAGGAAGTGCAGTAAAGGTAACCGTTGCCCTGACAATGGCCGGCTGCCCCCTGAAATCCAAGATCAAAGAGGATGTGGAGAAAGCGGTCATGGCCGTGGACGGAGTGGAGGATGTAGAGGTTGTGCTCACGACCATGACGAGTGAGCAGAGGGCACGGATCTTCGGTCCTGAACTTGATCCTATGGAGGGAGTAAAGGAGGTCTCCCACATTATTGCCGTTGCCAGCGGAAAGGGCGGGGTGGGGAAGACCACAGTCGCCGTAAACCTGGCCGCCGCTCTCAAGGGGCTGGGCTACGAAGTGGGAATACTCGACGGAGACCTCCACGGGCCGGATATACCCATCATGCTTGGCATAGAGGAACGCCCGGTGGGTTCCCAGGGGATGCTGCTGCCCCTCGAAAATCACGGTATCAAGGTGATGTCCACGGCAACCCTGGCAGGCGAGGGGGTACCAATTGTATGGAGGGGCCCCCTGGTCAACAAGGCCATCAAAGAGTTTTTGGGAAAGGTGAAATGGGGGAGGCTGGATTACCTGATAATAGATCTTCCGCCAGGCACTGGCGATGCTGCGCTTACTATCGTAAAGTCAGTGCCTGTAAAGGGGGTGATAGTGGTGACCACTCCTCAAAAGGTGGCCATGAGCGACGTGCGCAGAGCAATCGGCCTATTCAAGGCCAACAATACCCCTATTCTCGGGATAGTGGAAAATATGTCGTACCTAAAAGTGCCTGGAACAGGGGAGGTCATGGAAATCTTCGGTTCAGGCGGAGGCGACAAGATGGCGAAGGCATTCAAGGTCCCTCTATTGGGGAAAATCCCTATGGAATCCCAGGTGAGAGAAGGGGGGGACAATGGCACGCCGGTGGCCTTGAAGGGCGAAGGCGAAGCGGCGAGAGTTTTTAAAGAGATCGCCCACGCCGTTGAGAACATGATGAACAGCAGTAAGTGATGAACGCACCCGCAAATCATGGAGCCATTGTGATAGCGTGTTCCTCTGGGACGGATAGGGGGATGGAGGCGGCCCTTGAGGTCCTATCTGCGCACGTGAGGAGCGATGATGTTATCGTATCAGTGGAGAAAGGGGTGGCTGCAATAGTGCCCAAGGTATCCACTGAGTCGGAGTGCGAGCTGGCCGCACTAAGGGTGAAGTCCATCCTGGCCAGGGCCTTCTCTGGAGACACCCTTAAAAATATCAAGGTGTTCACAGTAGATCTTGGCTTGTTGAATCAGTTGCAGTCCGGGAGCGAGGAGGCATGGGAGTTTTTTAGAAACAAGTTGGCAAGCGAACCGTGTATGAGCGGTGCAGACCTTCCCTCCCTGTTCAACAGGGATGAGGGAATGGAACTCCTGGTCCCGAAACTGGGGTTTTTCTCCTCAATTCCCGAGGCATGGGAACAGGAGATAAATAGTGTCTTTCCCGACGGAGCCGTGCAGCTATTCAGCTTCCAGACCGCTGAAGAAATTCAGCCCGCATCTCCTCCTATGGTACTCTTCTTCGATGGCATAATTGATCCGGTTATAGCAAATAAAATACGTCATAATCGCGAATTAGATTTCATTGTTATGGTGGTCTATAATATAGATGGCCTTACAGGGGTATCCCACATGGCCGACATGGAGCTGGAAAAGGAGGGGCCGGACAGGGCGGGCTTGATGAAGGCGCTCTTCTTGTCTATAGAGAGGTCGCTTTGGCGCGAGCGCCTATCGGCCATGAAGGCGGGGATGGCAATAAGGGCACAAGTACACAAGGTAAGTCAGCCCTTGCAGGTCATCTTGTCCAAGCTGGAGATCCTGGAAATGAGATACAAGTCTGACGAAGGGCTTGCGGCAGAGCTGGAACGCCTGGCCGACAAGGTCATGTTCACCTCGGACATAAACCGCAAAATAGGCCGCCTGGCCCGGGAACTTACCAGATAGATTTTGCAGCGTCTCTTTTTTGTTTGATGTTATTTTACATAATGTATCTTATCCGACATTGTTTTTTATGGCGGGAATATGGCAGCAACCGCTCAGGCCGGGAAAAGGCATGCCTCTCTCCCGGTTTCTTTTTCCCACACCCCTGCATCTTTATCCCCTTTCCAGAAAGCGCTCTTCCCAAATTATTGAGATGATTGTGATATTTTTGTGGCATATATTGTGCTTTCTGAGCAGAAGACGACATGGCAAGGAGGAGTCAAATGGTTTTGAGGTCTGTCTCTTTTGGCTTGGCAGGAGCGCTGTTCATGGTCCTCGGCTTCTTCAACGGGGTCAAAATTGGCAGTTTGATAAACTTCCAGGCGATGGTGATCGTGTTTGGCGGCATTGCGCTGGTTACCATCGTTGGTTTTTCCAGAGAAAGGGTAATTGATACTTGGTCCGCGATAAAGAAGGTCTTCTCTGCTCCCCGCAGGAACGACCGCAACCACCTCCTCCAAGAGGTATTCAGGCTCGCCTCGATATACCGGATTCATGGCCCTCTTGCCTTGGAGCGTGCCCTGGATACGGTCGAAAACGACTTCCTGCGGTATGGCGCCCTGTTCGTGGCCGAGGGGTATGACGAGGGCGCTTTTACCCACGCACTTGAGCGGGAGCTCTATGTCAGGAATCAGCGTGCCCTGTCAAGGATATCTTTGATAAAGACCCTAATGAGACTGGCCCCATCCCTGGGAATGGCAGGTACTGTCATAAGCCTCATGCAGGTCATGGGAAGGCTCGATGCCATCTCTTCCGCGAATACCGCACTGGCCGTGGCCTTGAGTTCGACGCTTTACGGCGTTCTTCTCGCCAATCTGGTCTTGTTGCCCATCGCTGCCAAACTCGAACAGATGGCGGATGAGGAGTTCGATACCAATTCAATGATCCTTGAATCATTGATCGCGATTGCGAGGACAGAGCATCCCATGAGGATCGCCGAACGGTTCAATGCCTACCATCTCTACCAGACCTGCAAAGAGAGCGGGAACCTGCTCGCTGCAGAGGCCTCTGGCACCCAGGCCATCGGGGCTTAGGAGGTGACACCAATGCGCTTGAATCCTGCCCGCGGCTATAGGCTGGACCGCCAATTCCGGCCTGGGCATGATGATGCAAGGAACGAGGACTTGTGGCTCATAACCATGAGTGACGTCATGTCGCTCCTCCTTATATTCTTTCTTGTATGGTATGCGCTTAAAACACATGAACAATTCAATTTAATTACCCACCAAAACGAAAAAATTTCGCACAAATTGCTCCATCCTGATCCTGATGCGACCTTTCGTGTGGCACCTGTAAGGCATGCAAAAGGCGAGACTGTTATAGAGCTTCTGGAAGGCACCGGCTTTGACGAGGGAGAGGCAAGGCTCACCCCAGACGGAATGCGTATTCTGGAGCGGATAGCTCCCCATATCAAGGAGAACATGGGGCAATGGGAGGTATGGATCATAGGACACACCGACGATACGCCGGTGGGGGGCGGGCGCTGGGATTCCAACATATCGCTCTCTATCGCGAGGGCCACTGCTGTGTGGAAATATCTGGTGGAGCTGGGGGTCTCCCCAACCCGTCTAAATCTGCAAGGGGTTGGCAGCCTTCATCCCAGGGTTCCAAACGACACCCCAGAACACAGACGCATGAACAGGCGGGTGGAGATCGTGCTCAAACCCCTATCACTTCAGGCCGCAGAACTCCCTGATGCATGAGAGGAGATCCCGATTTTCTCTCTCAAGCCTGGGACTTATCCTGATGAACTTGTCCCGCCTTGGAAGGCCATGAAAATTTCCGCAGTGGCGCACGAGTATTCCGCGCCTCGCCAGATAGTCCCACAACCGCCCTGCCCCCTTCTCCACCTCAACTATGAAGAAGTGGGCCTGGCCCTCCACAGCCACTAAGCCTTCCAGTTTTGCTATCCCCTCGATGAGGACCCTTCTTTGCGACTGGCAGTAACGCCTCGCCTCTGCTGCAAAGTCATCCATTTTTAGCAGCAGCCTTCCTGCATGCTGGGCAAGTGATCCTACCGCCCACGGCAGCAGATCCATTGCCGCCCTGGATGCCAGGAAGGGGTTTGCGCACAACGCCCCCAGCCTCAACCCCGGCACCCCGAATATCTTCGAGAATGACCGGAGCACAACCAGGTTTTCAAGTCCTGGCAGGTAGGGAAGCATGCTTGTCTCTTCCTCCGGTCCGACAAACGGTGTATAGGACTCGTCCACCACTACTACCGTTTCCTGCTCCACCTCCTCGCAAAAACGCGCCAGCAACGGAGGAGGGATGAAATAGCCGTCCGGATTGTTGGGGTTGCACACGAAGAGAAGAGAGCTGCCACCGCTGCACGCAGAAAGGAGAGCAGACAACAGCGACTCAACGTCTGGCCGTTCCAATTCCTCGCCGATCACCTGCACTCCTTCCACTGCAATGCCCGCACGCTTGGCCCCGTCGGCATAGTCGCTGTAGGTTGGAAGGAGGGTGACCACCTTCTCTGCTGCCAGATTCCTCGGCAGACTGTAGATGAACGGAGTCGTGCCGCTGTTAACCACGAACCAATCGGATGAAAGGCCGTATTTCCGGGCCAGGTCCTCTCTCAGGGTGCGGCAATCCACCTCTGGGAGATGGGAAATTTCGCCCATAGAGGCGCCGAGCGCCTGAAGGAACTGTTCAGGAAGGGGCAAGGGAGAGACGTTGCTGCTGAAGTCGATGACCTTCTCCACAGGCAGGCCGGTCATCGCGGCGATTCGCCACCTCTCTCCCCCGTGTCCTGAAAGCACCTCTCTTTTCTTTAGCTGGCAGGCGGCTCGCCGAAGCTGCGTCTAAACAGCTCTCTTATGGCGGCCTTGCCCTCTTCGGTCAGATATCGGGTGCCGGTTCCCGCGAAGGTGTCGTGTTTGATCACTGGTTCGTCTGGGATCCAATCCCGGCCGTCCCAGGTGAACCAGCGGTTCTTCTCCTGGTCGAACACACTCACCGGCCTGTTAAAGAACTTGGCCAACTCCACAGCCCAACCGGTTCCGCCCTTGACGGTCCCGTCTGGTTGTATCCATCCCACGGCAAAGACCTGATGTCCTTTGTTCACTATATGAAAGATACACTGGATCACCCGCCTGATCTTCTCCGCCTCGGCATAGGTTCGTCCCATGCGGCTGGATACTATGGCCATGCTCACGTCTCCCTGCTTGAGCTCATCCTCTGAAAGGACGTGAACATCTTTCACCCGGTCCATTTTATGTCCCTTGTAGGAGAAATTGACCTCGTTCACTCCCCACTCTTCGGCATTTCTGCCGAATTCCGCCTCAGCTCCCCTGAGTCCTCCGCTATATAGCGTGCACTCCCTTGGATTTCTCATTCTCTTTCATCCTCCTCGTCTATATACCGCTCCCTTAGCTCCAGAAGCCGCTTGAACACACCTTCCAGGAACTCCGGAACCGGGCCGTGCTTGTTCTCGCCTGACTGGGCGTATGCCCTGGTTATCTCCACCGCGTACTTGAGGCACTCCTCTTTCACGTATCTCTCTGCCATTTCTATCCCCCCACCTTAGCCAGGAAGTCCCGCAGCCGCGGCTCCAACTCCCTGATGGCCCTGCCCCTGTGGCTGATCCGGTTCTTCTCTTCCGGGGTTAGCTGGGCCATGCTCCTGCCAAGCTCAGGAATATAAAAAATTGGATCGTAACCGAAACCTCCGTCTCCCAAAGGCTGTTCAGCGACGACCCCCTCGCACGCCCCCTCGGCGGTCAGGAGCTCACCTCCTGGGGCATATAGGGCAAGCACGCACTTGAAACGGCATGTGCGCTGTTCAGGGCCCATGCCTTCCAACTCCCTCAGGAGTTTTGCGTTGTTTTCTTCATCTGTGGCCTCAGGACCTGCATACCGTGCCGAATGGACTCCAGGCGCCCCTCCGAGGGCGTCCACTTCCAGCCCGCTGTCGTCTGCAAGCGCTATCAGCCCAGTGGCCTGGGAGTATCCCTTGGCCTTCTTTACGGCATTATCCAAAAAGGTGGCGCCATCCTCCGCAACGGTGGGTATGTCGCCCAGATCGAGGAGTGAGACCACCTCGCAACCCAGGGGGCGGAACAAGCCGCTGAACTCAGCTATCTTTCCCTTGTTCTTGGTCGCCAACACTATCTTCATCTGACTACTCCCCTGCCCTTCAGTTTCGATGCCGGGCACACACCTACGATCTCTTCACCGCCGTCAGGAGACCCAGGCCCAAAGTGGACGCAAACGGCGCTGGCCGGGCAGGCGGCAAAACAGCGCAGGCACCTGATGCATGAGGTGGAGTTTATATCGTCCCGGCCGTCGAAGAATGACAGGTCCACAGGACAGACCGTATAACACGCCCTGCACCGCACGCAGTTCCTCTCCTTGAACTCCAGCCTGAGCCAGCTTACCCTGTTGAAGCTGCCGAACAGGGCTCCCAGCGGACAGATGGCCCTGCAGAAAAAACGGGTGATGAATATACACCCCACCGCGATCATGACAAGCAGAAAAAGCTTCCACGCGAAAAGGAGGCCGACCATTCCTCTTAGGTCGGGCAGCAGCGCCAGGAGGGGGATTCCCGCCTCCAGTGTTCCCGCTGGGCAGACGAACTTGCAGAACCAGGTCTGTCCATAGCCGGCGGCATCGACGATTAGGAGGGGCAGCGCCACGACCATCACCGCAAGCATAGCAAACCGCAGCCATCGCAGTGGACGCCACAGTTCCCTCTTATTTACCGGCAGTTTTGCAACCAACTCCTGTATCAGCCCGAAGGGACACAGCCAGCCGCATGGCGCCCTGCCCGCCACCGACCCTATCAAGGCGATGAGGCCGGCCACGTACAGCCCCACCTGAACCTGCCCGGCCGAAATGGAGAACCTGGCTGAAGCCAGGGCATTCTGAAGCGCGCCCAGCGGACACGATGTGACCGCTGCCGGACAGGAATAGCAATTTAGGCCAGGGAAACAGAGCTTCTTGAGGGCCCCTTGATAGATTGGAGATCTCCAGAAGAAGAGCCAGTAAGAGTTCCCCAGTATCGATGCCGCTATCTGTATCCTGCGCCTGAGCCTCTCCATTTATCACCCGATGCCTATACAGCTCAGGCAAATGTTAACCGCTTTTCTCCACATGACCGCAGGCTCTGAAGCAAGGATCCCCAGGGCGATCATGGACAGGGCCGTTATGGTGGTCAGGAGAGGTATGTGCCTCTTGATCCAGTTCATGCCCCTTTCTCCAGAGATTTTGATTCAACCGAGGCCACTTTCTTGCCTATTCCGCTTGCCTTGTCCCGCCTGTCGTCGAGCTTTATGACTGTATAGACCCTATCGGCGCCCATGAGAAATGGCAACTGGTGGAGCTCTGCGGCAAGTGCCAGGAGCTCTGCGGCCTCACCCTCTACCACGGTGCCCATGTCGTTGAGTGAAAATCTCGCCTTTCTTTTGAGGAGTTCGTCGTATATCTTGGCCACGTACCGGCTCACACTCGTGTTGCCGGTGCCCACAGGCACGACGCTTATCTCCATCAATGCCATTAGATCACCTCCTCTTGGCTGCGTGTCCGCGCACGAATCGGAGACGCGGCGGGTGGCTGTTCTTCCAGAAGGCCGGGACCAGCAGGACCGCAAGGGTATACAGTTCCAGCCTTCCAGCCACCATGCAGAGGGTCAACACCACCTTGGACAGCGCCGGAATGTCGGCATAGTTCTGTACCGGCCCCACGCCAGCCAGCCCTGGCCCTATGTTGTTCAAAGTGGCTATGACGGCTGTAAAACCCGTCACTATGTCTACCCCCTGGCCGGTGACCACAAGGGTGGCGACGGCGGCCACCACTATGTAGAGGGAGAGGTAGCCCAGGATGGATTGGATCACATCGTCAGGCACCCTGTGCCCATCCAGCTTCATCGTGTTCACGGACTTGGGATGGATCAGCTTCTGCACCTGTATCTTGGCATATTTGAAGAAGATCAGCAGCCGGACGTGTTTAATTCCACCTCCTGTGGAGCCTGCCATGCCGCCGATGAACATGAGCGACACAAGGATGATGCGCGCCGCAGGATGCCATTGGTCGAAGTCTGCGGTACCAAAACCTGTGGTGGTTACGATGGACCACACCTGAAACAAGGTGTAGCGTAGATTTTGCACGATATCATCGTATGTCCCATAGATATAATTGAAGATGAGTATCAAGCATGCTGCGCCTGTGCCCATCATAATGTAGAATCTTAGCTCCTCGTTCCTGAAGACCTGTCGCCATTTGCCTTGCAGCAACCTGTAGTGCAGGGTGAAGTTCATGCCTGCCAGGAACATGAAGATCACTATCACGTAGTCTATGTAGGCGCTGGCAAAGCCTCCCACACTGGCGGTCTTTGTGGAAAAGCCGCCTGTGGCCAGGGTCGCGAAAGAGTGGCATATGGCGTCGTAGAACGACATCCCTCCGAGCATGAGCAGAAGGGTTTCGATAAGGGTAAACAGGGTGTACACACCCCACAGGATCCTAGCGGTATCCTGGATCCTGGGCGCCAGCCTGTCCTTTGTGGGCCCCGGCATCTCCGCCTGGAAAAGCTGCATGCCCCCTACGCCTAATATGGGGAGTATTGCGAGGGAGAGCACGATGATCCCCATGCCTCCGAGCCAATGGGTCAGGGCCCTCCAGAACAACAGGCTGGGGCCCAGCGCCTCAACCCTCTCCAATATTGTGGAGCCGGTGGTGGTGAAGCCGGACATGGCCTCGAAGTAGGCATCTATGAAGCTGGGGATAGCCTCCGACAAATAATATGGCATGGCACCGAAGAAAGCGGCCACAAGCCATCCCAGGCCCACTACCGCAAATCCCTCCCTGTGGCCGATGTCATCCTCTCCCTTGAACAGCGCCACCAATCCTGCACCGCAGCAGAAGGTTATGGCCGCCACTGCCACGAAGACCCTCCACATGCCGTCGCCATAGTAGAGGCTGACCCCTATGGGCGTCAAAAGCGCCAGGGCCAGGAATATGAGGAGCCATCCAAGGATGGTGGTGATCCCCCCTATCTTCATTGGGTCATGAGCCTCTCGAGCAGTGGAATGGAGTCCTTTATGGCGAATATGATGAGCCTGTCGGCGGCCTGGAGGACCGTGTTCCCGGAAGGGATTATCACTTCGCCCCGTCTGGCCACCGCGCCTATGTTCACCCCTTCAGGAAATTCGATTGAGTGTAGCTGCCTTCCGACATGAGGCCATTTCTCTCTCACTATGAACTCCACCACCTCGGCGTCGCTTCCCAGCAGAGAGGCTGCGGAGGTGATGGCTCCCCTGCGGATGAACTTGAGGATCATGTTTGCTGCCACGAGCCTTGCACTAAGGGCGACGTCGATACCAAGCTTTCCGAGCAGGGGAATGAAGTCGGGCCTGCTGATCCTGATGATGGATTTCTTTGCGCCGTGGTGCTTTGCCAAAAGGCTTGAGAGGATATTGGTCGTATCGCTCTCGGTGACCGCTATGACCAGATCGGCGGTATCTATACCTTCCGATATGAGATCATGTGCATCGAGGCCATCGAAATTCAGGACCACCGAGTGTTGAAGGCTGTCCGCCAGCAGCTCGCATCTCCTGGCATCGGCCTCGACCATGTAGACCTCGACCTTCTGTGACTCCAGGGCCCTGGCGACCCTTAGACCCACGTCACCTCCCCCTATGATGAAGACCTTCCGCGGCGCCTTGCTCCTGAGGCTCAACAACTCTTCCACTGCCGCCATGTCCTTGCGCCTAACAACGATATAGAGCTTGTCTCCAGGAAGGATCTGGTCTCCGCCCCTGGGGATGACAGTCTGTCCGTCCCGGACTATGGCCACCACCACGAAGTCGTACAACCCCTTCAACTCCTTCAGGTCGGCCAGGCTGATTCCGCATACCGGATTGGCCTCCTTGATGTCATAACCTACCAGCACCGCCTCCCCTTTTGCCAGGTCAACCACTTCGAATGCCTCGGAGATCTCGCTTATCTTGAGGATCTCGTTGGTCATCACCTGGTCGGGGTTGATTATCAGGTCTATGCCCAGCCTGTACTCGTTGAGGGGAGAAGAGGAGGAGAGATATTCTTCATTTCTGACCCTTGCGATCTTTCGCGTGACCCCGAACTCCTTGGCCAGTATGCAGGCTATGAGATTCACCTCGTCTATGTCGGTGACCGCGATGAAGAGATCGGCCTTTTCGATCTGGGCCTCCTGGAGCACCTTGGCAGATGCTCCGTTGCCCTCGATGGCCATGATGTTGAAATCGCGCTCGGCGCGCCGCACCTGCTGCAGGTCCTTGTCCACCAGGACCACCTCGTGCCCCTCAATGGAGAGCTGCGCGCATAGGTGCCTCCCAACCGCACCAGCGCCCACGATTATGCTCCTCATATCACCCTCTCTGCCCGGCAATCATCTGCAAGGGACGGAAAAAAGAAAGGATTGCCAGACGCGCCGGCAATCCTGGATATCCTGGAGGCGGCGCCCGGATTCGAACCGGGGAATAACGGTTTTGCAGACCGTCGCCTTAGCCACTTGGCTACGCCGCCACTTATTTGAAAGCTCAGATTCATTAACATATGGCACGAATTTTTGCAAGGCGCGTGGGGGCTCAAAAGCCTATTCCCATTGATGCCAGCTCAGAGGTAAGCTCCTTGAACTGGGCTGGTGTTAGGGACTGGGGCCCGTCGGAAAATGCCTTCTCAGGCTCTATGTGGACCTCGATCAGGAGCCCGTCAATTCCCATGACTGCCGCCGCCTTGGCCAGCGGGGCAACCTGGTACCGGCGCCCTGCCGCATGGCTGGGATCGACGACTATGGGCAGGTGGCTCTCTCTCTGAATATATGGAATCGCGTTGAGATCCAAGGTGTTGCGGGAGTGCTTCGTGAATGTCCTGATTCCCCGCTCACACAACATAACTTGGTGGTTGCCGCCGGCCATGATGTACTCGGCCGCCATGAGGAACTCGTCAACCGTGGCCCACATCCCCCTCTTGAGCAGGACAGGCTTCCTTGCCTGCCCTGCCCGCTGTAACAACCTGTAATTCTGCATGTTCCTGGTGCCGATCTGGATCACGTCAGCATACTCCTCCACGAGATCGCAGACGTCGTGGTCAGTGGCCTCGGTGACGATGAAGAGGCCGGTCTCTTCTCTGACCCGCGCGAGTATCTCGAGTCCCTTCTGCCTGAGGCCTTGAAACGAATAGGGGCTGGTCCTGGGCTTGAACGCTCCCGCCCTGAAGAGTCTTGCCCCCGCCTCCTTGACCGCCCAGGCGGTCTCCAGGGCCTGCTGTTCCGACTCCACTGCACACGGTCCAGCCATTATGGCGAGGCCCCCATCACCTATTCTGACCTCACCGTCGCCAAGAGATATCACCGTCTTTTCCGGCTTCATCTCCCTGGAGACCAGTTTGTAGGGTTTGGAGACCGGGATAGCCTCCTTGACGCCGGGCATGTCCAGGAAGAGTGCCGGATCGACAGGCCCTTCATTGCGCAGGATCCCTATGGCTATCCTCTCGCCTCCTGGGATGGGCTTGGCCTCCCAGCCCTTTGCCTCTATAGCGGCGATGACCCTGTTTATGTCCTCGTCAGATGCGTCTTGGCGCATGACTATGAGCATATCTTCACCTCTGAACTGTTTTTCCTTGCCTTAGAGATACTCCAAAGGCCGCATGTAAACAACTCCGGTAGCTGTCCTTGAAAATGTCTGGCTGCTTTCCCTGGGGAATAGTGGTAGCGGACGCACTAAGCTGATATGTACGCCACTATCATCAGCGGGAGAAGGAAGAGAGTGGTTTTATGCATTATGAGGCATACTTGTCGTTCAGCAAGTTGGCTGCCGCTGTTAGGACATCAAAAGAGCTCACCTCTTCTGGCAAGACAACGCGGAACCTCCCGCCGAAATCGCCGTTGAAGTAACATCCCACCAGCCATTCCTCATCGTCATGACGCTCTACCCGAAACCCCGTCTTCCTAAGGGATCGCTGGTGATAATATGGAAGGGAGTGGATGGTGGCAATCCACTTGTTTTCCCGCCAGACCTTGTCGACGAACTCCCTGAATCCCGAGGGCAGATGATGGCCCTTCCCGAAGGTTGGCTCTTTACGATGTCCGGATTCCGCCTGAAATTCCGGTTTCTGGTGTCCTCTTATCTTTTTTACCTGGAATCCAAGGAGATAAATCAATCCCAGGGCATTAAGCTCCCAAGCATATTCGCCCAGTGCCTCGACTTCGTCCACAAACATCTTCATTCTCTCATCGAGTTCGCCTACTTCCAAAGAGGTTATCGTCTCTCCCTTTTCAAGCCGATGAAATATATCGGCGTAGCGGGCCATGAGCTCGTAGTCGAAGGATATGGGCAGGGGTGGAAAGTTGATTATCTCCGAGAACCGCTCGTGCTTGTAAAAGACCGGTATGTCCAGGACCTGTCCCATTATCACGGCCACAGCGATCTGAGCCTTATATCCTCCCGTGGCATCGATAGCTACCTGCTCAGGGCCACCCATCCTTTGCATGATGGAGCCCATCCGCTGAACCAGGTTGCGAAGCCCCTTCGTCCTGAAATCCCTGGGACGGGCATCCTGGAGCTCCTTCACCTCCACGCACTCAACGCCCCTGAGGCCGAGGTCCTCCCTGCCCTCGAAATATAGCCGAAGGACCTCGCCCACGGCTCTACCCTCGTCTGTGTCTGAGACGAGGAAGAAGAGCTGCTCCATCTCCATTATGTCCCTGGCTCGCAGTTCCTCGATGGAGTTTATCTCCGCCCCGCACATGCGATGGGAAGGAGGCACCCTGAGAAGGGCCTTGGCCACGGCATGCCACCGTTTTGAGTCATAACCATCCTTGGCCGCACGCCATTGTTCCTCTGCCCCTCCCATATCGGGTGGAGGGGCCTCCTGCTTGAAGGCAGAGAAGATACTGGTTCCAACCGTGCAAATCAGGATCTTTCTATCGAACTTGGCCATAACCACTCTCCATTAGCTCCACTGCAAGGAGCGACCACTTCTCGAACCACTCCCTCCGTCTCGTTATCTCCTCCCTGGTCCACCATCCCCTGAAGTGGATGTCCTCTTCTCCGTGAACCAGGACATCCCCCTCCCTTCCAACCTGGCATAAAAGCACCAGACCGATGTGAACCCGCCCCACCTCATCGGAATCATCGTTTATCAGCCCAACGACGGCCTCCTTCACCGCCCCCTTCACCTCCAGCTCCTCGCGGCGCTCGCGGCGGGCCGCCTCCCAGAGCTCCTCTGTTTTCAGCCGTTCCCCTGCTGCATCGTCGCTGTTGATGTGGCCGCCTATCCCAACGGACAGACGGCCTGCAAGCCGCTGCTCTCCTACCCCTCCGCCCCTTTGGAAGACCATGAGGCGTCCCTCGCATACAAAGAGCTGGTAGGGGATGAGCTGCTTCCAGGCGGGCTCTTCCTCGGCGAGCCACCTGGGAATGAAGGACTGCTCCAGTTTCAAAAGGCTGGCAAGGTCGCCCGTGACCAGCCCTCCCTGCACCAGCAAGCCTGCCTTCTCAAGGGCCGAGCGCGATATGCAGAAGACCTGCTCCTCAGCCACAATTTACCTCCTTCCTTGCCTGGGCCTCGCCCTCACTTAGGAAACATATCGTCGAGTAGGATGTCGAATATCTCCTTGTCCACGGCCTTCAATAGCTTATCCTTCTCGTCCTTGGGCAGAAAAGCCCCCTTGAACCCATTCTTCACCAGTTTCAAAACCTGCCCCTTGGTCAATCCGCCCTTGGTCAACCGCGCCGCCATCAGGAACTCGCGGCTAAGGGTGGTATCCGAGATGAAACGGTTGTCCGTATTCACCGTTACCATTATTCCGTGGGAGAGATACTTTGCCAGGGGATATGTATTGCCCTCTTCATCGGCGCCGTTCTGGAGAAAGTCTTTGAACCCATTGGTCTGGCGGTTGGATGACGGACACATCTCCACAGTGATATTATGGTCCCTCACGAAATCCATCATCCGCCCGTTCTCTACGAGCCGCAGGCCGTGGCCAAGCCTGCGGGCATGAAGCAGGTAGATAGCATCCCATATCTCCTGCTCAGTAGCCATTTCCCCGGCGTGAATCGTGACATTGACACAGGCCTTGTGCAGGGGCAGGAGCTGCTTCTCGAAACGGGTGAGCTCCCCTGCCCGCTCCTCTCCCGCCAGGTCGAAACCAACCACCTTTGGAC
>WFVQ01000225.1 GCA_015491585.1 Deltaproteobacteria bacterium | reverse complement strand
GCCCACTCCTCTACCACGCCGAAGGCCCTGGCCACCCCCTCCGGCTCGCGGTGCCGCTCCATTCCGCCTCCTGGAAACATCCGCTCCATCCCGTGCGCGCCCCAGATCTCCAATCTATCCCGCAACCCCACCAGCTCCGCGACCTCTTCCACGCGCCTGCCGGATATCAGGACGATCCTGGTGCCTCCGGCCTCCAGCAGCAGCTCCAGCAACTTAGGGACCCAGGAATAGGGAACGGCATCCATCCTGTTCTCGGTGAACGGGGCGAGTGTACCGTCGTAGTCCAGCATCAGGACCGACTCGCCGGAGGACGAGAGGCGCCCCCAGAATGCCTCGAGGTCCAGGTCTGAATTCAGAATCTTCATATCAACGAAGGGCCGCTGCCGTGTCTATCCGGTCCTCGAGTCCGTAGGTAACGCCGATCATCAATGCAAGATAGTCCCGAAGATGCCTGGTTAGGAGGAAGTTCTCCTTTACCAAACGCCTGGCCCGCTGGCCCATCTCATGGAGCTTGTTCCTGTGATGGAGAAGGTATCTTATGCGCAGAGCAGCACCCTCTGGGGTCCGCACCCTGAAGCCGGTGTAGTGATCGATCACCTGGATGCGGATGCCGCCGGTGTCTCCTCCTATCACCGGCTTGCCCTTCCACATCGCCTCGGACACAGTGAGACCGAACCCCTCCTTGATGGATTTTTGCAGCACCAGGTCCGCGGCCCGCTGGAGGGCGTTTATGGTACGGTGCGAGTCGGGTGGGAGAAGCAAGACGTGGATGTCTGGATCGCCAGCAGCCGCCATCTTGACCTCCTTGAGCACCGCCTCACCCTCTGGGTCGTCGCTGGCCCCCCCTCCAGCCAGGACCAGCTGGCAGGGTATCATCCGCTTCACCTCCCTATAGGCCGCGATCACTCCCAGCGGGTCCTTAAACCTG
The DNA here is from genome assembly GCA_015491585.1 of Deltaproteobacteria bacterium. Lineage (GTDB taxonomy): Bacteria > Desulfobacterota > Dissulfuribacteria > Dissulfuribacterales > S140-46 > S140-46. The sequence continues at coordinate 1,509 of WFVQ01000225.1, read as the reverse complement.
TCGAAGCGCGATACCTGCAACAGCAAAGGGATCCCGGGATTGAGTCCAAACCTCTCGAACACCTCCTCAATATCGCGGACTGGCAGGTCCATATTCTTCTCGCTCAGGGGATCGATGCTCGGGGCGATTATGTACTGGGGATGGGGAAGGGCCTGGGCAAATTCCGCCAGCGAGAAGATGCTGGCGTCGTACTCGGCCACGAACCCCTTCAAGTACTTCCAGACCGGCCGGTAGGGACGGCTACAGTCTATATGGCACCGCCACACCCACTTCCCCCGGCGGTTGGGACACAGCCCCAGGAGGGCGGCAGGCTGGGGATCGTGGATGAACACGAAGTCAGCCTCCTCTAAAAGCGGCCTGAGCTTCTCCGCATTCTCTTGGTTTATCCTCTCATAGGTCTCAAGCAGGCTCGGACCTATGGAGACCTGATGTCCTTGGAGCGCATTATGGAATCCCTTTGTGCACTGGAAAAAATCCGGCTCTCCGTGGATCACCTCCCACCTCACCTCCAGGCCGAGGGCCTCCATTAAAGGCACGAGCTTCCGCAATATCTCCGCCACTCCGCCGCCATCCTTGGTGGAGTTGACATGGACCACCTTCATCCCTTGCAGGGGCTCTGAGAGCTGCCTAAGATGGTGGATGACATCAGCGCCGGCCACCTCTGCATACCGTTCCAAGAGATCGCTCATATCCTCCTCCGTTCTGAACCGCCCAGCCTCATGTCACCTTCGATCCTGATTCGCTGAAGAAGCCGGTGAATAGATCTCGCAACAACCTTCTGATCTCTTTAAGGGAAGAAAAATAGGGGTCGATGGCATGGATGGCCTCAATCAAAGGCCTGTACCGCTCGCCCCAGCCAGCCAGCCACGCGCTGAAATCGTCCTCCCTGGCGTCTGTACGCCTCCTTGCATCTATGAAGTGATAGAAGATGCTGCCCAAGGACATCTCGTTTAGGGCCGGAGCCAACTCGCTCGGGTGGTCAAGCACCTTTCCGGTGTCCATTATGACGATCTGGGAACGCACGAAAAAGAAGAGCTGGTCCGCCCTGGACCACGGCACCCACGGCACCTCGTCAAGATATTCCTCCACACGCTCTATGAGCTCGCCCCTAAGGGCCGAAATGTCATCGAACTCCGTAGGATCGATCACACTCAGCCGCTCGGCCAGGGCTTTCTCATGAAGATCGTTGTAGATCCAGGCAGCAAAATCGTTGTTGTACTCGGGCTCATCGAACTGCGGCTGCAGAAAACGGCCCCAAAAATGGTGATAGATACTGGCATCTGGCACAACCTCAAGCCGATCGCGGAACTCCCTGAGTGTCTGGGCAGTATGACCCGTGGAGAGGGTGATCAACGCGCAGTCCCTTACATTGAAAGGCTCGTTGTAACCATTTTCCTCTCGAACGCTAACTTCGTTCATGGCTGAGTCCCCCGGCAACTATTTGGACCTTTGTATCTCTTTCGTCATATCCTTGGACGTCATGAAAGAAAACCGGCATCCCTCATACAT
>WFVQ01000224.1 GCA_015491585.1 Deltaproteobacteria bacterium | reverse complement strand
TGCAGCTTAGGGGTGAGGCGGACATCGCCATAATCGAGATCGGCGGCACGGTGGGCGACATAGAGGGGCTCCCCTTCTTAGAGGCCATAAGGCAGCTGAGAAAGGACCTTGGAAGGGAGAACACCCTATACATCCACGTAACCTACGTACCCTACATCAAGGCGGCGGGCGAACTGAAGACCAAGCCCACGCAGCACAGCGTCAAGGAGCTGCGCTCCATAGGCATCCAGCCCGACGTCCTCCTGTGCCGTACCGAGAAGGATATCCCCGAGGGCCTCAAGAAGAAAATCGCCCTATTTTGTGACGTGGCACCAGAGAACGTCATCACCGCCAAGGATGTCCGATCCATCTACGAGGTCCCCATCCGCTTCAACAAGGAGGGGCTCGACGAAACCATAGTCAAGTCCCTTAACATGTGGACCAGGGCGCCGGTGCTGAAGCCGTGGGAGGAGCTGGTGTCCAGGATCAAGAGGCCCCAGCACACGGTAAAGATCGGGCTGGTGGGCAAGTACGTGAACCTGACCGAGTCCTACAAGAGCCTCAACGAGGCCCTGGCCCACGGCGGCGTGGCCAATAGCTCCAAGGTGGAGATAGATTTCATAAACTCCGAGGAGTTGAGCGACGCCGAACTGGACGAGAGGCTGGCAGGCCTCGACGGGATCCTGGTCCCAGGCGGCTTCGGCACCAGGGGGATAGCGGGCAAGCTTGAGGCCATCCGCTATGCCAGAGAGAACGGCATCCCCTTCTTCGGGATATGCCTTGGAATGCAGCTCTCTGTCATAGAGTTCGCCCGCAACGTGGCCGGTATCCCCTTGGCCGACAGCACCGAGTTCGCCTCCAACACACCTGACCCGGTCATCTACCTGATGAAGGAGTGGTACGACTACCGGACCGGCAAGGTGGAGAGCAGGGAAGAGAACGGCGACATGGGGGGCACCATGCGTCTGGGGGCATATCCGTGCCGCATCCAGGAGGACTCCTTTGCCCACTCCGCCTACAAGACTCCTGAGATCATGGAGAGGCACCGTCACCGCTACGAATTCAACATGGATTACCGCCTCAAGCTCGAAGAGGCGGGAATGCGGTTCAGCGGCCTGAGCCCGGACGGAAAGCTGGTTGAGATAGTCGAGATCCCAGACCATCCCTGGTTCCTGGGATGCCAGTTCCATCCCGAGTTCAAGTCCAGGCCCCTGGCCCCCCATCCCCTCTTCACCGCCTTCATCCAGGCCGCCTTGAAGTACCGCCTTTCAAAGGAACGTGAGGGCTGATACGGTGATGGAGGCAGGCACGGTCACGGTCAAGGGGCCAGGAGGCCCTCTGGAGATAGGGGGCGGACGGCTCTTGCTTATCGCCGGGCCGTGCGTCCTGGAGGACCTCGACACCGCGCTCGAGATAGGCATGGCCATGCGCGAGGCTGCCGAAGAGAGCGGCTTCTCCTATGTGTTCAAGGCATCCTTCGACAAGGCCAACCGCACATCCATAGCCTCGTTCAGGGGCCCTGGCCTGGACAAGGGGCTCGAAATGCTGGCGGAGGTAAAGGAGAGGTGCAGAGTCCCGGTCATAAGTGACATCCACCTGCCGGAGCAGGCAGACGCGGTGAAAGAAGTGCTGGACATGATCCAAATTCCTGCATTCCTCTGCCGCCAGACCGATCTGCTGGTGGCGGCGGCCAGGACCGGACTCCCTGTCAACATAAAGAAGGGGCAGTTCATGGCCCCGTGGGACATGGTCCATGCCGTAGGCAAAGTGAGGGAGGCGGGAGGCAGCGGTGTCACGCTCACCGAGCGAGGGGCCTCCTTCGGCTACAACAACCTGGTGGTGGATATGCGGGGATTACAGGTGATGAGGGGGTTCGGCACGCCGGTGATCTTCGATGCCACCCACAGCGTGCAGCTTCCAGGCGGAAGCGGCTCCTGCTCCGGAGGACAGCGCGAATTCGTCCCCTTGCTTGCAAGGGCGGCCGTGGCAGCCGGAGTGGACGGGATCTTCATGGAGGTCCATCCAGAACCGGCGAGGGCAAAGTGTGACGGCCCCAACAGCCTGGACCTGACAGGGGCAAAGGCCCTCCTCAATGACCTCTCCATAATTCACGAGGCGGCCATGAAGTGTTCCACCAGAACAGCGGGATAGCATGGGGCACATCGCAGCGGAGATACTCATCCAGAAAGCAGCGAAGATCAAGCTCCTCGCCCTTGATGTGGACGGGGTCCTGACCCCTGGTGACATCACATACACCTCCAGCGGAGAGCAGGTGCAGTCCTTCTCTGTCAGGGACGGATTCGGGATGCGCCAGCTCCTGGAGGCGGGGATAGACGTGGTCATAGTCACCAGCCGCGCCTCTGCCGCCGTGGAGCGCAGGGCCGCGGAGCTCGGACTGACCAAGGTCTATCAAGGCGTCGGTGACAAGGGGCGTGTGTTTGCAGAGATCTTGGAGGCATTCCGGCTCTCCAGCGAAGAAGTGGCCTATGTGGGTGACGACTGGGTGGATCTGCCCATACTAAAGAGGGCCGGGCTCTCCGTGGTCCCGGCGGACGCCGCCCAGCCCTTGAGCGATCACGTCCACATGGTCACTTCCCTGCCTGGTGGCAAGGGGGCAGTGCGCGAGGTATGCGACCTCATCCTGCGCGCCAAGGGGCTGTGGGGAGAGATCCTTAACCGGTTCATGGACGGCGGCGCCGGAAATGCTCTCTAGGCTGCTCATCTGGATAGCCCCTGTCCTGCTGGCCACCCTCCTGCTCGTCATAGCGAAGGGTTTCAAGATGGAGACCCAGCTCCCGCGGCAGCTCATTGCCTCGCTCGAGGCGGACGTCGAGATGAAGGGGATACGATTCTATCACCACGAAGATGGACGGCTCCGCCTCATGCTGCGCTCGTCCCGCTGCCTCTACTACGACAAAGCAGGAGAGCTTGAACTGGAGGGGGTCAACAGCACCCTGATAGGCGCAGACGGCCGAGAGGTACGGGTGACCGCCGACAAAGGCAGCTACTCTTTAAATGAGGCCAGGATTCTGTTAAAAGGACATGTCCTTCTTGAGACCAAGGAGGGCGATCTGCTCAAGACATCAAGCCTGGTAATGGACCACAAGAACATGGTCATGAGCAGTGACAGTCCCGTGGTGTTCGAACGCTCCGGCCTCTTGCTCAAGGGCAAGGGGTTCCGTTACGACTTCGAACAGGGGAAGCTGGTGATCGACCAGCAGGAGAGCGTCATAAAAGGCGGGGATTTTCCAGGATAGCTCAGAGAGGAGTGATTGATATGCCAGGGTTGAAGAGCGTGCTCGGATCGTTGCCCGCAACCGCAGCGTTGGCGATGTTGCTGTTCCTGCCGGGTGCCTCATGGGCGAAAGGCAAGGAGAAGCCCGTACTGCCCATAAACATCTCCAGCGACAAGATGGAGATCCTGGACCAGAAAGGCACCGTCCACTTTGTTGGGCATGTCAAGGCCGTGAGGGGCGAAATGACCATCGAGGCCGACGACGTGGTGGTCTATTACACAACGGAAGAGGTCGAGGGCAAGGAGAAGCGGGTAATGCAGCGTATAGTGGCCAAGGGCCACGTTAAGGTCACCAAGGGCGACAAGGTGGCCATAGGCGAGAAGGCCGTCTATGACAGGCCCAAGGAGATCGTAACCCTCTCGGGTAACGCCCAGGTATGGCAGGGCAAGAACAGGGTGAGCGGAGCGGAGATCGTCTTCTTCATCAACGAAGACCGCAGCATAGTTAAGCGCGGCGCGGGCCAGCGGGTAGAGGCGACCGTGTTTCCCAGCCAGTAGGCCATGACATCCCTCCCCCCGACTCCAGCCCCGGCGCCAAGGCATCCATGAGCACCCTCAAGGCCAACAAACTCGTCAAGCGCTACAAGGGACGCACCGTCGTGAACGGTGTGGACCTTGAACTCAAGGGGGCGTCGGTCATGGGGCTGCTGGGGCCCAACGGCGCGGGCAAGACCACAACCTTCTACATGATCGCCGGCATAATCCAGCCCGACAGCGGCAGCGTCACACTGAACGGCAGGGAGATCAGCGACCTTCCCCTGCACCGCCGGGCAAGGCTTGGGATAACCTACCTGCCACAGGAGCCCTCTGTCTTCCGCGGGCTCACCGTGGAGGAGAACATCCGGCTCGTGCTGGAGGAACGCTCCGTGCCTCGGGAGGAGATGGAGGAGAAGATAGAGAGGCTGCTCTCCGAGATGGGCCTGGAGGAGCTGCGGCAACAAAAGGGTTCTTCCCTCTCTGGAGGAGAGAGGCGCAGAGTGGAGGTGGCCAGGGCCCTGGCCACGGACCCGGAATTCATCCTGCTCGACGAACCCTTCGCCGGCGTAGATCCCATCTCCGTATCCGAGCTCCAGGGTATCATAAATGGCCTGAAACGCCGTGGTATCGGGGTTTTCCTGTCGGACCACAACGTCCGTGAAACCTTGACGGTGTGTGATCAGGCATATATCTTGAATAAGGGCGACGTCATCGAATACGGGACACCGGAAGAGATCGCAAAGAGTGAAAAGGCAAAGAAGATATATCTGGGAGAAGACTTCAGGTTTTGATTAGATGGCCCTTTCTCTAAAACAGCAACTCAAGCTCACCCAGCAGCTGGTGATGACGCCGCAGCTGCAGCAGGCCATCAAGCTGTTGCAGCTCTCCCGCATGGAGTTGGTGGAGGCGATCAATCAGGAGCTGCTCTCGAATCCAGTCTTAGAAGAAAATCAGGGAGAAGAAGAGATCAGGCAGGAACAGGGCGGAGGACTCCAGACCGAGGTCGGCGAGCGCCCTGAAGGCGGAGAAGAGTTGCCCACCCTCGCCTCCTCGGAGCTGGAAAAGACCCCGTGGGAGTCCTCAGCCCTCAAGGAGGCCGAGTGGAGGGAATACTGGGACGACGACGGCCGCTCCACCATCCACGCATACTCCTTCGAGGCAAAGGAGCAGGTCAACTACGAGAACATCGTCCGCAGCACCACCGACCTGTTGGACCACCTGCTGTGGCAACTCCAGATGGACAGCGGTGACGAACAGGAACGGCAGATCGGCCAATTGATCATCGGCAACATAGACGAAAGCGGCTACCTCAAGGCCAGTGTAGAAGAGATCGCCGAAGACGCAGGCGTGGAACCAGAGAAGGTCGAGAAGGTCCTGAGGCGGATCCAGCGTTTCGATCCGGTAGGAGTTGCGGCAAGGGATCTCAAGGAGTGTCTTCTCATCCAGATAGACCACTACGCAGTGGGCGATCCCCTCGCCAAGGAGATCGTGGAACACCACCTCGACAAGCTGGAGCGCCACAACTACCAGGCCATAGCAAAGGCGACGGGCTCGACGGTGGCAGAGGTCGCCAGGGCGGTGGAGGTGATCCAGGGGCTGGAACCCAGACCTGGACGCTCGTTCAGCTCCGAGGAGACCCACTACATAGTCCCCGACATCTATGTTTACAAGGTGGGCGACGAATACGTCATCTCCCTCAACGATGATGGGATGCCCAAACTGCGGATAAGCTCCTTCTACCGGGACGCGGTCAACGACAATGGTCAGCCCAAGGACGCCAAGGCGTTCCTCCAGGAGAAACTCAAGTCTGCCATGTGGTTCATCAAGAGCATCCAGCAGAGGCAGAAGACCATCTACCGCGTCACCGAGAGCATAGTCAAGTTCCAGCGGGAGTTCCTCGACAAGGGGATAGCCTACTTAAAACCTCTCATCCTCAAGGACGTGGCCGAGGACGTGGGGCTGCACGAGTCAACTGTCAGCCGAGTCACCACCAACAAATACGTCCACACGCCCCAGGGCGTCTTCGAGCTGAAGTTCTTTTTCAGCGCCGGACTCAAGAAGGGGGATGGAGAAGACATCGCCACCCAGAGCGTCAAGGAGAGGATCCGGCAGCTTATACAGTCAGAAAATCCGGAAAAGCCTTACAGCGACGAGCAGATCGTCAAGCTCCTCGCGAAGGACAACATCAAGATAGCCAGGAGGACAGTAGCCAAGTACCGCAACATGATGGGCATACTCCCTTCGAGCCGTAGAAAGCGGCCCTCCGTGGGATAGGCCCGTCGAGCATAGTGGTCCGTTTCACTGGTGCCCGGCCAGGCCGGGAAGAGCTGATTGGAGGTTTGAAATGCAGTTGAACGTGACATTCCGGCACATGGAATCTTCCGACGACCTGAAGGAATACGTGGATCAGAGGCTCAAAAAGCTGAAGAAGTACGCCGACAGCCCCATGAAGGTCAACGTGGTCCTCAGCGTTGAGAAGTTCAGGAACAGCGCCGAGGTGGTCATATCAGGAGACGGGATAAGGGCGGCTGCCAAGGAGGTCCACGAGGAGATGAAGGCGGCTATAGACCTGGTCTCTGACAAAATCGAGAAGCAGCTGAAGAAGTACCGTGAGAAGCTGGTGGCCAAGCGGAGCGGCCAGCCATCGGCCCCGGCGGCCCCTGAGGAGCATACCGAACCTGGAATCACCATCCAGGTGGAAAGGGCAAACCCCAAGCCCATGACCGTGGAGGAGGCGGTGGAGCAGTTGCAGCTCATGGGGACCGACTTCTTCGTCTTCATAAACGCCCACACCAACCGCCTGAACGTAGTCCACTGGCGCAAGGACGGCACTCTGGGCCTGATAGAGCCGTAAAGTGAGTATATTACAGTACCTTTGCCCGGAGTGCATCGAGACACAACTCCAGGCCAGCGACAAGAAAGAGGTGGTAGCCCGGCTCGCCGAGATGGCTGGTAGGGTGGCCTCTTCCCTCGACACCGACAAGGTGGCCAAGGTCCTGCTTGAACGCGAGGCACTGGGCACCACCGGCATAGGAGGCGGCGTGGCCATACCCCACGGCAAGATAGGGGATATCGACCGGCTCCACCTCTTCTTCTGCCGTTCCAAGGAGGGGGTCCCCTTCGATGCCATCGACCACCGGCCGGTCAAGGTGATATTCTTGCTCCTGGCCCCAGAGGATCATGCCACCCTCTATCTAAGGGTCCTGGCAAAAGTATCCAAGCTCCTGAAGGTGGAAAGAGCCGTGGAGCGGCTATGCGAGGCCGAGGACTGGGAGAGTCTTTCGTCGGCTATCAAGGCCCTCGAAGCGATGATGTAGTCGGCATGACCTGCACACCCCTTTCCCAAGGCAAGAAGGTCTCTACCCTCGTGATCACTGGGATGTCGGGTTCAGGCAAAAGCACGGCGTTGAAGGCCCTGGAGGACGTGGGCTACTTCTGCGTGGACAATCTTCCTGTAGCCATGCTACCAGAATTCCTCCGTTTCCAGGAGAGGACTGCCGGGGCACAGCAGAAGATCGCCCTGGTAATGGACGTGCGCGAAGGCTCCTTCCTGGAACACTACCGGGCCATCTTCGACACCATAAAAGATGAGGGTTTTCCCCTGGAGGTCCTGTTTCTCGACGCCTCCGACCAGGTACTGCTCAGGCGCTTCAGCCAGACCCGGCGCCACCACCCCCTCAATCCAGGAGGCAAGGTGCCGGAAGGCATCTCAATGGAGAGGGGGAGGCTGGCCGAGCTACGGGAATATGCCGACAAGGTGGTGGACACCTCCGGCATGAACGTCCACCAGCTCAGAAAGCGCATCCTGGAGCTGTACGGAGCCAGGGAAGGGTTCGGATTTGCGGTCCATCTCATCTCATTCGGGTTCAAACACGGCATACCCGAAGATGCCAACCTCGTGCTGGACGTTAGGTTCCTGCCAAATCCCTACTTTGTGGAGAGGCTCAGGGCAAAGGACGGCACTGACCCGGAAGTCCAGAACTACGTGCTCGACCATGCCGATACAGAGACGTTCCTCCGTTACATCGAGGATCTCCTGGCCTTTCTCCTCCCCAGGTACAAGAACGAAGGAAAGCCCTACCTTTCTATAGCGGTGGGATGCACCGGCGGATGCCACCGCAGCGTAGCCATCGTCGAGCATCTGGGCCGGCTGTTTACAAAGCGTGGCGAGGAGGTTATCGTCACCCACAGAGATCTCGAAGCGGAGGAGTGAGATGGTTGGAGTGGTGATCGCCGCCCACGGGGAGCTCGCCCAAGAGTTGCACAGGACCACCACGTTCATAATGGGCGAGGTAGACGGTATGGTTCCCCTGACCATCGATCCCTCGGAGCCCGTGGAGAAGCTCCAGTCCATGATAAAGAAGGCCATAAAGGAGGTGGACGACGGCGACGGCGTTCTCGTCCTCACCGACATGTACGGTGGCACCCCTGCGAACATGGCCCTCGCCTTTCTCGAGAAGGACAAGGTCGAGATCATCACCGGCGCCAACCTCCCCATGCTGATAAGGGCCTGCCAGGTGCGCTCCACTGGGGCCGGGCTCAAGGAACTGGCAGACACGGTGGTAGAATACGGCAAGAAGAGCATCAACCAGGCCAGCGCGCTCCTGACACCGGCCTGATTCCACCGAGGTGAACAGCGCAGGGATCAAGGTCCGCCTGGCTGGGCCGCCAGACCTATGGCAGATGGCATGGATAGAACGCGCCAGCTACGCCTCTCCCTGGTCCATCCATTCCATAAGAGAAGAGCTCTATACTCCGCGGTCCACGGTCTTGGTGGCTGTCCTGGACAGGCTTCCCATGACGGTGGCAGGCTATCTCTGTTCGCGCACTATTCCTGCCCAGGAACCGGGGCTTTCGCTGTTCCATCTGCTGAAACTAACCGTCCACCCCGGCTGCCGCAGGCGGGGAGTGGGATCTGCCCTCCTAGCCTCCCTCATCGAGGAGGCGTGGCGGGACGGGCGGATCCATTCCATCGTATTAGACGTGGCCAGGGACAACCACGCAGCAGTGAAACTCTATCTCAAGCACGGCTTCCGCTGGGCAGGAGCGGATGGCAAGGTCATGACGCTGTTGACCGGCACCAGTTTTCTACCTACTATGGGCAAGGGATGATGCCCTCGGAGACCTCTCTCCCCCCACGAAACAGATCCACGCCGGAGGTTTTCAGCCATGACAGTCACTATTGGTATCAACGGTTTTGGAAGGATAGGCAGGAACGTCTTCCGCGCATGCTATGAAAATCCGGATTTCGACGGGATCGAGGTGGTGGGAATAAACGACCTCACCGACACCGAGACCCTGGCCTACCTGCTCAAATACGACTCTGTCATGGGAAGATTCCAGGGCAATGTCAAGGCCAGGGAAGACGGGCTGGAGGTAAACGGGAGGTTCATTCCAGTCGGTGCCTTCAGGGAGCCTGGCGCAATCCCCTGGTCGCACTGGGGTGCCACATACGTGGTCGAGGCCACCGGCAGGTTCAGGGAGGGCGATCTGGCCAGGGCCCATATCGACGCCGGGGCCTCCAAGGTGGTGATAACTGCGCCCGCCAAGGGAGAGGACATAACCATAGTCATGGGCGTGAACGAGGACGACTACGACCCAGCAAGGCACCACGTGGTTTCCAACGCCTCTTGCACCACTAACTGCATGGCACCGGTGGTCAAGATTCTCCTCGACAAATTCGGCATAGAGTCCGGCCTCATAACCACGGTCCATGCCTACACTAACGACCAGCGGCTCCTCGACTTCCCCCATTCTGACCACAGAAGGGCAAGGGCAGCGGCGGTAAACATGATACCCACCAAAACCGGCGCGGCGGCGGCCATCAGCAAGGTCATCCCTGAGTTGACCGGAAAGCTCGACGGCATGTCCGTCAGGGTGCCGACACCGGACGTCTCCCTGGTGGACTTGGTGGTCAACCTCGAACAGGAGGTGACCGTGCCGGAGCTAAACAACCTGCTGCGCGGATCCCAGAACCGTTATCTGGCCTATACCGAGGAACCCGTGGTCTCGTCCGATCTGCTCAAGGATCCCCATTCTGGGATAGTGGACGGCCTGTGCACCAAGGTGATGGGAGGGAGGATGGCGAAGCTGGTGATCTGGTACGACAACGAATGGGGCTATTCCAACAGGGTGCTGGATCTCATACTCCATATGGAAGGACTGAGACGGGTCTAACGCTCTTGCCAGGGGGTGACCCAAGTTGAAAATAGATTCCAAGGCACTCCAGGTGAATCTCGAGGAGACCGCTGTAGACCGCCTGGAGTTCCATCCAAAGTTCCAACCCCTGCGCGATGCGGTCAAGGAGTACAAGGGGGTCAAGACCGCCCTAAACCACCTCCTTTTCGAACTCCACCATCCATATCTGAACTGGTCGGCGGTGATAATGGAGTTCAGGGCCTTCTCCCTGAAGAACCTCCATCTCTTCCTAAGGTCTGACCAACCCCTCGATTGCGTCTCCATCTTTCTGGAGACATTTCTCGACCTTGCCGCTCGCGCACCAAGAGAGGAGCAGAGCGCCGAGGCCGTGGATGGATGGCTCGCCTTTCTGGAAAAGGTGATCTCCACGTGGCCCTGGAAAGAGGCGGCGGGCCTTGAGTTGGTCATCGTACAGGCGCTCGAGTACCTCATCGGGGAGGAGGAGCTGTTGAACAAGGCGGTGGTCAGCTACCACTCACCCACGGCCGTCATGCTCAAACTGCTTGAGCTGCTGGAGCGGCGTGGTGAAGGGAGCCTGTCCACGGAGATGTTCCAGCGCCTTGGTGCCGCACTGAAGACCCTGTTCAGGGCCACCTATCGCTATTGGCTGGGCCAAGAAGATCCGTTCGAGTGGTTCAGGCGGATGTCCCGCCAATATCATCTGGATGCTACCCACGAAGCCAGGGATGCCCTGGAGAGAGTCTTCGCTCCCCTCTCCCACGAGACCATGAGGCGCGAGATGGCGCTCCTGGACGAGACAGGACCGTTCCTCTCCCTGGACTCCCTGGAACCACTCCGCGGCTTCCGTTCCCACCTGGACATGGTGCGGGAGTACAGGGAGGCAGCAAGGATGTTGGGGGCTGATCCCGTTCTCCTCTCCATTCACGCCGAGGAGATAAACCTCTACCTACTCTTCCTGTTCCACATGGTGGAGATGGAAGGGCTCTCGCACATCCACGAGGAAACCCTTCGGGAGCTCAACAGGGCCTTGCTCCGCCTGGTGCGCTCTGCTGACTACGACCAGTTGAGGGACATCCTGCCAAAGAGCTTCACCCTGCTCAAACAGCAGGTCGGTCACTTTCCGCGCACCGCCCTCCACTGCATAGCCGCCCTGGGGGACGAGGTATTTAAACGCGATAACGTGAGGATCATCGAGCTGTTCCTGGGCGAGGTGGTCAGGTTTGGATTCCAGCCTCCCCAGGTCCAAGGTGTGGACAAGGAGTGGCACGTGCTGGCCAATCCCGCCCACCTGCAGAACATAAGGGTATGGCTCAGGCTCATCGGCATGAGGCCCAAGGACTGCGCCACCCTGTTGTCAGCCCTGATACTCCATCTCAAATTAGGTGGCACCTGCATCCGGGACACCGACCTGTTCCAGAAGGACGTCAGCAGGCTTCTCCACTGCGACATCAGGCCCGTCTACAACCTGGTCAAGCAGTTTGCCCGCCAGCTCCCCATCTATTTCAACGAGATCGGTGCCGAGGGGCGGCTGCGCGACGTCTCGACCCAACTCGACGAGATATCCAAGCGGCGGGACCAACTCATCCACTTCCTGAGAAAACAGAGCCACGTTGAGAGCAGCAACCTCATCGTGGACTTCATCGAGAACATCCTATGCTACTGGTACAGCAGGAACAAGGAGGCCCTGCGCCCATTCGTCCCTCCTGAAGTCCTCGAGGAGATCAGCTCTTACGGCCCATACATAGACCATGTCCACGCCATAGTTAGGGTGGTTGCCCAGGAGTTCGACCTCGAGCCGTTTGCCTCCCGGATAGGACAGCTTCTTGGGATAGAGGAGAAGAGACTGCGCGAAGTGGTCGAAGGGGTGGCCAACGTTCCGGTGGAGGAGAAGAGCCGGTTCCTGCTGCTGGTGGAGATGTACCGTCTCGAGAGCCAGAAGTATCAGCTCGGGGTAAAGGAGATCGGGCGATATCTGGAGGAGGCCGAGAGGCTGGGATTCCACGGTCTGAGACGGGTGCGCGACGCCATGAACAAGGGCCCAGAGGAGTGCCTCGAGGCCATTCTCGACGCCTTGGAGTCCCTCAAGGAGGTAATCCTGTCGCCAATGGATTTCCGCCCCAGGGAGGACATCTATCAAAAACGCCACATCGCCGCGGACATCCCCTCCATGTACGGCAGATACCACGAGCGGAAGTTCGACGCCCTGGGCATGACCTTCAGGCTGGAGAACCTGGCGAACATCTACTTCGAACGGCTTCTCGCCTCTACGGAGACCCCTTTCATCACCAGCGCCACCCTTAAGACGGTGCTCAGGCACCTCAGGCTCTTCTGGCGTGCCGTCACCCTTAACGGTGTGCACTCGAAGAAGTTCGAGGCGTATCTCTCCCTACTGGAGAAATCCTTCGAGGTAAGGGGAGTGACCTTCTCCCAATACATGGACATCGTGCGCGGCCTCTCCGAGGGGGTCAGGGAGATGATATACACCTACTACATCAGTCCCCACCAAGAGAACATCAGACTGGTGCTGAAGACCTACAGAGATGAAGACCTCCTGCCCAAGTACAGGAAGATCAAGGCGGAGGTGTCGTCAGAGGCGGAGTTCCAGCACCAGGTGAGCGAGAGGATCCTGCGGGGGCTGGTATCAGGCGGCTTCGGCCTGCAATACCTCGACACCTTCGTAACCAGGCTCCTGCAGATCCTGGACGGCCAGCGGGAAAGACTGGACGAACGCAGCCTGGACCTCTTGCTCAGTTACGATCCCAACGAGGTTCTCTGCCCGATCCACACCCCGGAGAGCCGCTACGGCGACCTCATGCACCTGGGCAACAAGGGTTATCATCTGGTCCTTCTCAGGAGGGCAGGACTGCCGGTGCCGCCAGGAATCATCGTCACCACCGAGTTTTTCCGCTGTTTCCCGGTTGTCAAGGGGATGAGCGAAGTTTACCTGGACTTCCGCCATAGGCTAAGGCAGGCCCTGCGCGGGATCGAGGAAGAGACCGGCAGGAGATTCGGCGAGGCCTCTTCCCCGCTGCTCCTTTCGGTCAGAAGCGGTGCGGCCATCTCCATGCCCGGCATGATGTCCACCATACTCAACGTGGGCAGCACTGAAGAGACTGTGGAGGGGCTGGCGCGCCTCACCGGCAACACCTGGTTCGCGTGGGACAACTATCGGCGCTTCCTCCAATCCTGGGCAATGTCCTACGGCATGAAGCGGGAGGCATTCTCTCAGCTCATGCGGCGCCACAAACGGGCGGCCGGTATCGATAAGAAGAGGGAATTCTCCGGGGAGGAGATGAAGGAGCTGGCCCTCGCCTACCGGAGGAGGATAGAGGAGGAGGGGATACCGCTGGTGGACGATCCATTCGAGCAGCTCCTCACGGCCATAGAGCTGGTGCTCATGTCATGGCAGTCGGAAAAGGCGCGGGCATACAGGGAGATCATGGGCATCTCCGATCACTGGGGGACCGCGGTCATCATCCAGGCCATGACCTATGGAAACCTATCCAGCGACTCGGGCACAGGGGTTGTATTCACCGCCAATCCCACCAGCAAGCTGGACAGGGTGAGCCTGTGGGGCGACTTCACCCCTGGCAACCAGGGAGAAGACATAGTCAGCGGTCTGGTCTCTACCTACCCCATATCCAACGAGCAGAAGGAATTGATGCACCTGGAGTCGGAACCCTCCCTGGAGGAGATGTATCCTGACATCTACGGCGCCCTCCTCAACTATGCCAAGACCCTGATATACGACAGGCGCTGGAACCACCAGGAGATTGAGTTCACCTTTGAGGGCCCCACCCCGGCGGATCTATACATACTCCAGGCACGGACCCTCACCACCAAGCAGCCTGGTCTCTTCCCGGTATTCTCCGACAATCACATGCTGGAAAAGGATTACCTCGGCCGCGGTATAGGGGTGAGCGGCGGGGCGCTCTCCGGCATAGCGGTCTTCACCCTCGACGACATCCACCGCTTCAGGCAGGAGAGGCCCGGCGAGCCTCTTATACTCATAAGATCCGACACGGTCCCCGACGATATCAAGGAGATATCTCTATCCGACGGGCTCTTGACGGCAAAAGGGGGGCAGACGTCCCATGCAGCCATCGTGGCCTTCAGCCTGGACAAGACCTGTATAGTGGGCTGCAAACAACTCACCGTGAAGGAGACGCGCGGATTCGCAACCATCCAGCACCTTACCATACGCGCGGGTGATTTCATCAGCATCGACGGCAGGACCGGCTCGGTCTACAAAGGAAAACACCCCATAGACAGGCCAGAGGCCTTCACAATGCACTAAATCACGATATGGGCCAAAATTGTTTGAACCTTTTGGCTCCCTCTTTATACTGATTATAGAAACCACCTCAACGGCGGACAAAAAGTATGCAAGGAGGAGAAGTATGGAAACTCGGAAGATGATCAGACGGTTGACGGTACTTGGTCTGGCGCTCTTTTTCACCGGTACGGCGGCAGCAGTTGCGGGTAATCCTTCCGTTGTCATCGACAAGAACAAACTTAGCCCCCAGGTAAATCAGAAGATCCTCGACAAAGTTCCCAGGAACCTCTGCGCGGACCTTAAGGCGTGGAGCAACTACAAGCTGGGGCCAAGGGGCGAGTTTCCCTTTGAGACCGGCTGCAAGAACTGCTGGCTCCAGGTCGGGGTGATGAACATGGTGGACATGGGCATATGGATCGAGAACGGCGGCACCATAAACGCCCCAGCCTCTATGGCCAAACTAACCTGGGCCAGCGGCAAGCCCCCCTACAACACGAAGAGCATAGAGGTCTCTGTGCCGGCGCTGCGCCCTGGCGAGAAAAAACTCCTCACCATAAGCGTGCCCCGCAACGAGTTCTTCCAGATATCCAAGGCCATCAAGCTGGAGCTCGACTCGCGCCACGCCATAAGGGAGTGTAACGAAGGCAACAATGTCTATACTTATCGCTATTAGCCCCTGCCCGGAGCGAAAGCGGCTTGCAGGGACGGCCTTGGCCGTCCCTTTTATTTTGTCCAGGCCCACCGCCAAACTTGGCAACCCCCTCCATGAAATGCTATAAAAGCCCTATGGGATTTGTGAAAAACTACTTCATTCAAGGAGGAGATAGATGATACAGCCAGGTGATACCCCGAGGCCGATGAAGCTGGGGATCAACGGTTTGGGCAGGATTGGAAAGCTCAGTCTCTGGAACCACGTGAGCCGGAGGACCTTCTCTGAAATCGTCATCAACATAGGGCGCCAGGTGGGTCAAGGGCTCCAGGACCTGGCGGCGGCCATAGAACGCGATAGCACCTACGGCCGCCTGGGCATGTACCTGCATGGATGCAGATGCGGCAGGGTCATAGAGAACCTGGACGAGGAGAAGGGGACAATGACCGTGGACGGGATTCCAGTCAAGATCCTCCGCGAGAGCAGGAACCCCAAGGAGATAGACTGGGCCGCCCACGACGTCAGGCTCGTGGTGGATACCACCGGCGTCTTCCGCGATCCGACAGAACCGGCGGACGCTCCAAAGGGGGCCCTGCGCGGCCACCTGGAAGCGGGCGCCTCCAAGGTGGTGCTGTCCGCCCCATTCAAGATCAAGAACAAGTCCCTGGAGATGCCGGAAGATGCAGTGACCACGGTTATGGGCATAAACGAGGACGACTACATACCCAGCAAACACGTCCTCGTATCCGCCGCATCATGCACCACCACCTGTCTCTCCTACATGGTAAAGCCTATCCTGGATCACTTCGGACCCAAGAGGATACTCTCTGCCTCGATGGTAACGGTCCATGCCGCCACCGGCAGCCAGGTGGTGCTGGACAGGCTGCCCAAGGCAGGGGCCAAGGATCTCCGCAAGAACCGCAGCATCCTCAACAACATCATCCTAACCACCACCGGCGCTGCCAAGGCGCTCTCCCTGGTGATTCCGGAGATGAAGGAGATAGGATTCATCGCCGAGTCCGTGAGGATACCGACCCAGACCGGTTCGTTGATAGTCCTCGTGCTAACCATCCAGGACGAGAGCATCGAGAAGCCCATCAACCGGGATCTCATAAACGGGATCTACAAGGAGGCAGCGGAGGGGCCGATGAAGGGGCGCCTCATCTATACCGAGGAGCAGAACGTCTCCACCGACATCATAGGGGTACCAGAGGCGGCGGCGATAATAGAGGCCACCGAGACCCACACGCGGACTGCCTCCATCCAGTTCGATCCATCCCTGGTATGCCGTGGGCCTGGAGAGTCCCAGATCACCTGCGACTCCATAAGCATCCCCGTGACGCAGGTGGTGGTCTACGGCTGGTACGACAACGAGCTTGGAAGCTATACCAACATGTTGACCGACAGGCTGATTTCCATCGCCGATTCCATGTTGTAGGAGCCATGCCATGAGGTACCTGGACCAGGTAGAGGTCAAGGGCCGCAGGGTCCTTATGCGGGTGGATTTCAATGTGCCGTTGGCAGAGAGCGGACGTGTGGCAGACGACAACCGCATAGTGCAGGCGATGCCCAGCATCCGGCATGTCCTGGACCGCGGGGGAAGGCTCATACTCTGCTCCCATCTTGGCCGTCCCAAGGGAGAGAAAAGGCCGGAGTTCAGCCTCGCGCCGGTGGCAAGACATCTCTCTGGGGTGTTGGGGCAAGAGGTCCCGCTGGCCCCGGACTGCATCGGGCCCGAGGTGGAATCCATGGCCAATGGCCTTGGAGACGGAGAGATCCTGCTCCTTGAGAACCTCCGCTTCCACAAAGAGGAGACCAAGAACGACTCCGGCTTCTCCAGGGCCCTTGCCTCGCTGGCAGACCTATACGTGAACGACGCCTTTGCCGTGTCGCACCGCGCCCACGCCTCTGTCGCCGGAGTTCCTCCCCTGATAGGCGAGTGTGCCGCGGGCTTCCTTATCAAGAAGGAGCTGGACTACTTCAACAAGGCCCTGGTAGATCCTGCCAGGCCTCTGGTCGCCATCCTGGGAGGGGCAAAGGTCAGCAGCAAACTTGGCGCGATCAAGTCTCTCCTCGGCAAGGCTGACAAGATCATCATAGGTGGGGCCATGGCCAACACCTTCCTCAAGGCCGCGGGGATCGAAGTCGGCAGCTCCCTGGTGGAAGAAGAGCTGGTGGAGACTGCTGGTGAGATCATGAGCCAGGCGAAGCGAGACGGCGTACTTTTTTACTTGCCAGTAGATGCTGTAGTCTCCAGTGATATGGAGGGCAGGGCTCCAGTGCGCGTGATACCCATTGAGGAGATCGAGAAAGAAGAGATGATCCTCGACATAGGCCAAGCCACCATCTCGCTCTTCAGAGAGGCCCTAAGCAATGCCCGGACCATAGTATGGAACGGCCCGATGGGTGCATTCGAGCGCGTGCCTTTCAGCACGGGCACGATATCCCTGGCCCGGGCCGTGGCCGGCTCCCCGGCCCTCACCATCGTGGGAGGAGGCGATACGGGCCTGGCGGTCAATATGGCCGGAGAAGCCCACCAGATGTCGTACATATCAACTGGAGGAGGTGCGTTTCTGGCCCTGATGGAAGGGAAGGAACTGCCGGGCGTAAAGGCCCTGGAGGAGTGCGTAAAATGAGCAACCGTACACCTATCATCGCCGCCAACTGGAAGATGCACAAGACGGTTGGAGAGGCGCGGGCCTTCCTGGACTCCTTCCTCCCTGGATGTGACACCTCGGGAAAAGAGGTGGTGATAGCGCCGCCCTTTACCGCCCTGGCCGAGACAGAGGCCATGCTACGCGGTCTGGACCGTGTGCACGTTGCCGCGCAAAACATGCACCACGAGGAGAAAGGGGCATTTACCGGCGAGATATCGCCCTTGATGCTCCTGGACATAGGCGTTAACTGGGTCATCATCGGCCATTCCGAGAGGCGCCATATATTCGGGGAATCCCACGGTTTCATCTCCCGGAAGATGGCTGCGGCAGTCAGGCACGGCCTTACCCCGATCCTCTGCGTTGGTGAAACCCTGGAAGAAAGGGAGGCTGGACATACCTTCGACGTACTCCGTGAGCAGTTGGCCACGGCCTTCGAGCCCATTGGTGAAGAGGGTGCAGCCACTGTGGTCATCGCATACGAGCCGGTATGGGCCATAGGCACCGGGAAGACGGCATCCGCTGGCCAGGCCAACGAGGCCCACAGATTCATAAGGGAGTGGCTCTCGAACCGTTTCAACAACACTATTGCGGACACGAAACGAATATTGTATGGTGGCTCCGTCAAACCGGCCAACATCTCAAAGCTGATGGCTGAGAGCGAGATAGACGGGGTGCTGGTCGGAGGAGCGTCGTTGGACGCCGCATCTTTTTTGGAGATAGTAAACTACGGCTGATGTTCGCATTCATATTGACAATCCACATAATCGTCTGCATATTGATGGTCCTTATAGTCCTGCTGCAGCAGGGCAAGGGGGCCGAGGTCGGTGCCGTGTTCGGCTCCAGCGAGGCCATTTTCGGGGCCACCGGGCCGACCACCTTCCTGGGCAAGGCCACGACGGTACTGGCCGTGGTATTCATGCTCACGTCCCTGGGGTTGACCTATCTGTCGGCCCACAGGACCTCTGGCTCAGTAATGGAGTCGCTTCCTGCGGCGGCACCGCAGCCCCAGCAGGGGATGCCTGCGGTACCGGCGCCACCGCCTTCCCAGGAGACAAAGGGCGAGGCCAAGCCCTCAGCAGCTGCCGCTCCAGAGAATCCAGCTCCACAGAAGGCAGCCGGAGAGAGCGGCGAAAATCACCAGAAGAAATAGCTGCCGAAGTGGTGGAATTGGTAGACACGCTATCTTGAGGGGGTAGTGGGCAACCGCCCGTGGGGGTTCGAATCCCCCCTTCGGCACCAAGATTTCACCCATAAAACCTGGTGTCCGTTCAAAAAACGGACGCTATCAAGGCACCCGGAAGGAACACCCCGCAAAGGTGCCTGCGAAACGGAAAGACTCCACAGAGTTTTTCCGTTTTTTTTGGCTTTTGGCTAAATACAGGACTGGTCACTGTCCGGTCTTTACTTTCCAAAACTATCTAACATACAGGAGGTGGAATATGGCCGCCTGGAGCCGCACGGCCCTAAGGAAACTGCACCGATGGATCGCCCTCTTTATTGCAGGATTCATAATATTTTACTCTATCACCGGCATCCTCCTCAATCACAGAAAGGCATTCCACTATTTCATACAAAAAGAACATACTATCCAGCGGGTGCCACTATCGAACACTTCAAGACTTCGCGAATTCATAGAATTCTACAAAAGGCAAATCGGCCGCAACGACGACCCGAAGGTCATCCGCATCAAGGACGGAGATACTCTAGAGTTTCTATACGGCTCCCACGGCAGGATCACCTACACCATCCATCCAGCCAAGGGAATCATGGAGATAGTCCAAAAGAGCGAATTGCAACCCTGGAGCCATCTCAACCGTCTCCACAAGGCGTTCAAGACCAGCCGAAGCTGGATACTTTTTTCCGATCTCTCTAGCCTCCTCCTTCTGACGGCAACCCTCTCCGGCCTTCTGATCTTTCATTATAAAAAGAGCGATTATGCGGTATTGGCATTAGGACTCCTTACCTTCCTGGCAATGCTGTTTCTCACTTGACGTTGATGACCTCCTGATATATCCACCAATATGGTAATAAACCAATCTTTTACTTGACTTCCGAGCTCACTTAAGAGATAATTATTATTAATAAT
Source organism: Deltaproteobacteria bacterium (assembly GCA_015491585.1). Taxonomy (GTDB): domain Bacteria; phylum Desulfobacterota; class Dissulfuribacteria; order Dissulfuribacterales; family S140-46; genus S140-46. The sequence continues at coordinate 10,068 of WFVQ01000224.1, read as the reverse complement.
AACTCGGGAGATTCGATTATGTGCATGGAAGTTAAAAAGGGATGTTTCTGCGGAAAGAACAGCGCATCGTTCAACCTTAGGGACAACATAATGATCCCTGAGGTAGTAAGCGGCCTCTATTGTCCCCAATGTTCCCACCTGATAAAGGAGTTCGATCCTGAAACGATGATCTATGACAATGGCTGGGTTATAGTATATGATATGATGCTGGCCAAGGGGATCGCAGCACAGAAGCTATCGGACGCGGCGGTTACCCCGGAGCTCCTGTTTGATCAGGGCTATGTCACCTGGAAGGAAATCTATCCTGGCGAACTGGAAGACTCCAAAGAGGAGAAGGCAAAGCTGGTCGAGATGGCCCAGAAAGACCCGAAAAGGTATTTGATCGAGATCAGGAACTGGGCCAATGCCAGGATGGAACGGCTGAAGCAGGAGGGATGGCGGAGGGCTCAGGCCCTCTAAGCCTACATCACCATTGACCGAAGACGCATTTCTGTTCCTCTCACCCCAGGCGTGGGCATGGCTTATAGCCGTGCCCACCATTATTCTCGGAGCCGTTGGCACAGTAGTGCCGGCCCTGCCAGGACCCATCCTCGTCCTGATAGGGATGGCCCTCTTCGACTGGATCGATCCCAGCTCCTCTCTCTCCTGGAAATTTTATCTTGTCCAGGGAACACTCGTCGCCGTCACCTATGTTGTGGACTTCTGGGTGCCAGCTGCAGGGGTCAAGAGGTTCGACGGATCGGACTGGGCGGTAAAGGGGGCGGTGGCAGGCTCGCTTCTCGTCTTCATAATAGGACCCGTTGGACTGATTGTGGGGCCGATAGCCGGGGCCGTGGCCGGAGAACTCCTTGCAGGCAAGGAGGCGCGTCAGGCGTTCAGATCGGGCATCGGGGGGCTATGGGGCCTTTTGGGGAGCACGGCCATAAAGCTGCTCCTGGTACTGGTCATGGTCGTGTGGTTCGCCATTGCAGTGTGATCAATCGAGGGTGAAAGGCGAATCGTCCTGCTCCTCGTATCTTATCTCATCCACTGGCTCCCGCTTTCCCTCTCCAGCATACAGCTTGTTGGGCGCATTGAAAACCAGGCCAGGCACCGGCCCCAGGCTCTTGTAGCCGTGGACCACCCCGGGCGGCACCAGCACCGCCTTGGGACCGTCCTGCCCGGCATAGATCACCTGCTTAATCCCGTAGGTGGGAGACGACGGCCTGTTGTCCCACAGGACCACCTTAAAATTGCCCGGCCCCATGAAATAGAAGATGTCGGTCTGATGTCTATGGGCATGGGGCCCCCGGCTTATCCCAGGCATGGTCTGCGAGATATAGGCCATAGCAGGATGGTGTGCAGGGTCCAGTTCGTCGTGCCTGAACAGCTCGCAGAGCCAACCCCGCTCGTCTATGTACTTAACCAGGTCCTTCACGATCACGTCGTGGATTGCACCCTGGTGGAACACAGGAAACTCTTCCATCTCTCCTCCTCCCAGTTGCGGCAACTACACCTCGATCTGGCAATGGTCTCCTATCATGAGCCTGAGGGCGGTATTGCGGGCTCCGCCCATAACCACCCTGGAGTCCCTGCCTATGAGGCTGTCTTCGAGCCTTGATATGCCTATGACCTCGCAGCGGTCCAATATGACGGAGTGTTCCACTGAGGAACCCACTATCCTGCTGCCGTGGCCTATGCTGGTATAAGGGCCGATGAACGAATCCCTTATCTCGGCGTCCCGGCCAATGGCAACAGGCCCCCTGACCACGCTGTTGACGATCCGCGCCCCATCCTCCAGCCGCACCCTGCCGTGCACCTGGCTATCCACGAGCTCCCCCCTGATGTCCCGCTTCAGATAATCGTCCAGGACAGTGAGATTAGCCTGGAGGAAGTCATCCTTCTTTCCGGTATCCAGCCACCAGCAGTCGAGGACCTCGCCTGAGACCCTGCCGCCGTGATCGATGAGCCACTGAATGGCATCGGTTATCTCCAACTCCCCGCGCCAGGACGGCTCTATGGAGTCGATAGCCCTGTGGATCTTGGGAGAAAAGAGATAGACCCCCACCAGGGCGAGGTCGGAGGGAGGATCCTTCGGTTTCTCCACAAGCCGGACTATGGAGCCGCTGCCGTCGAGTTCGGCGACACCAAAGGCCCGCGGATCATCCACCTGCTTCAGAAAGACCAGGGCATCCATGGAACTGGAAGCAAACCGCTCTATCGCCCCTGCAATCCCCTTGCCGAGCAGATTGTCGCCGAGATACATGACGAACGGGGCATCGCCAAGAAAATCCTTGGCCGTCTTGACCGCATGCGCCAGCCCCAACGGCTGCTCCTGGAGTATATAGGTTAGGTTCACACCCCATTTCCCGCCATCACCGAGATATCCCCGGACCTCGCCCTGGGTCTCTGGTGCCACTACTACTCCCACATCGCCCATACCGGCGGCCTGTACGTGATCCATGACATATCCCAGTATGGGCTGATTGGCCACGGGCACCAGCTGTTTGGCTATGGTATGGGTTAAAGGGCGCAGCCTGGTCCCGCGTCCTCCGCTCAATATCAACGCCTTCATGCCACCTCCTGGTAGTAACAGCTCTTCATGGCACGCGCCATCTCCTCCTTCTCTTCTCCTCTTGCGGCGATGGCGCAGGCGCGCCCTCCGTTCTCGTGGAAGAACTCCATCAAGAGTGCCGGCCCCATCCAATCCAGATATCGGCCCCACTCTACCACGACTATCCACTGGGAATCCAGGTAGTCGGAAAGACCGATGACATCGGGATCGGTTCCAGGCCCCAGCCTGTAGAGATCGGCATGCAACACCCCGAGGGGCTGGCCTGGATATTCGTGCATTATCGAGAACGAGGGGCTCGCCACCATCCTGCCGTCTATTCCCAACTCCTCGCATAGGAGACGGGTGAACGCCGTCTTGCCCGCTCCCAGCTCACCGTCCAGCAGCAGGACGTCTCCTGCCTGGCACAGCCTGGCAACACACCTGGCCAGGACACGGGTATGGTCCAAGCTGGCAAGAGAGAGCCTATTCCCCGTCATCCTTGCACCTTCGCCCTGCCTCCAGCGGCTCCACGTGGACTACGACATCCACGATATCCCGGTCCTGCGCCATGAGACTCTCTTTAACCCTCTCGGCGATCTCGTGCCCTTCCCTGACTGAGATCTCCGGATCCACCATGATGTCCACATCCATGAGTACCGAGTCGCCATGCCTCCTGGTCCGCAGGGAGTGTATCGCGCCCACCCCTGACATGCCAGCGATCTTTGCCCTTATCTGATCGTTTTTTTCAACGTCTGTACAGTCCATAAGCTCTGCCAGCGAAGGTCCTATGATCTTCCAGGCATCAGTGAAGATGAAACATGAGACCAGAATGGAACCGACACCATCCAAGAAGCCCCACTTAGGGCGAAGGGCCGCGATTCCCACAGAGGCCAGGGCAGGAAGAGAGCTCAGTATGTCTGAACGGTGGTGAAACGCATTGGCGATCACGGCCTGGGAGCGCAGCCTCTCCCCCACCCCAAGGGTTACCCTGTACAAGATACCCTTTACTACGATGGAAAGCGCGGGCCCAACCGCGGCCACCAGACCTACATCCCGACCCCTCCCATGCAATAACGAGTCAACCGCCTTCACGACCAGGCCGACGCCGACGAAAAAGAGGCAGAATCCTATGGCAACCGATATCAGGGTCTCTATCCGCCTGTGACCATAAGGATGGTGGTCGTCGGGCGGCTGGTGCCAATATCTCACTCCTATGAGGAGGATGAAATCGGTGCCGAGATCCGAGAGGCTGTGGATTGCGTCTGCTATCACCGTCTGGCTGTGGCCCACATATCCCACTGCCAGCTTCACCCCGGAGAGCAGCAGGTTCACCACCACCCCGAGCCTTGCAATCCTTACTGTCTCCGTCACCTTGTCATGGGAGTCCATCACTTGATGAGCCTCCGGTGCAGCAGCGAGACCGCCGTTGCCGTCATCACAACGGCATAGGCCACTACCATGAGTGCTGATATCCAGTCCGCAGGACCGAGCCTGCCGTAGCATAGGGAGCGGTTCAGGTCCACCACATGGCTCAGGGGCAGCAGGCGGATACCCAGCGAGGCCGCTGGATGCAGGGCGTCCAGGGGAAAGAAGATGCCCGAGAACAGGAACAGGGGCGTCAAGATCAGCGAGGTGAAATAGTTGAAGAACTCATAGTTGGAGGCCAAGGCCGTCATAACAAGTCCGAATGCTGCGAAAATCATCCCCTCGAGGAAGAGGACGAAAGGGATAAGGAGGGTCCAGGGCGATGGGATCACACCGAACAGGGGCAGGGCAGCCACCATGATTATCCCCGACAACAGCCCCTTGGTGGCGCCCCACACCACCTCTCCCAGGCCAAGATCGTACGAGCTGACCGGGGTCATGAGTATGGCCTCGAAGGTCTTCTGGGTGGCGAGCCTGGTGTATGAACCAAAGGTGGCCTCGAACGCCGCGCTGTACATGGTTGCCGAGGCCACGAGCCCCGGGGCTATGAACTGGAGGTAGGTGAGGCCGTGGATGTCGGGAATCTCGCGTCCAAGCCCATATCCCATTGCCACCAGGAAAAGAAAGGGCTGGCCCAGGTTCCCTATTAGGCTCGCCCTGACGTGTTTGGCCCATGCCTTGGCGTTCCGCTGCCACACCTTGAGGAAGAGCAGGTCCATCACTCCTCCCTGAGCCGCCTGCCGGTGAGCCGGAGGAAGAGATCCTCCAGGTTGGCAGGCCTCCTGACCACCACCAGCCCATGATCTCCCAGGGCATCCAGCCGGTCGCACGGCCCTTTCAAATAGACATATAGCCTGGTGCCGTTGCTTTCGGTCTCCACGTCACAACCCTCTACAGACTCCGCGATCTCCTGTAGCCTCGCCTTGGGACCCGAGACCTCAACCACCTGGTTCCCAACCATCTCCCTGACCAGCTCGTCCACCCGGCCCTCCACCACCACCCTGCCGCTGTCCAGTATGATGACCCGGTCTGCCAGAACCGAGACCTCCTCCATATAGTGGCTGGTGAGGAGCATGGTGGTTCCTCCGGCCTTGAGGGCCTCGAGCCGCTCCCAGATGAGGTGGCGTGCCTGGGGGTCCAGCCCTATGGTGGGTTCGTCCAATATGAACAGCCCGGGCCGGTTTATCAGGGCCCTGGCTATGAGCAGCCTCCTCCTCTGGCCACCGGACAGGTTCTGGATCACCTCGTCCGAGCGGTTGGACAGGGCGAAAAATTCCAGCAGCTCCCCTGCCCTGGCAAGCGCTTCCCTCTTCCCGATACCGAAATAGGAGGCATAGGTCACCAGGTTCTCCACCACCGTGAGGTCGGGATCGAGATTGTCGTTCTGGGGGCAGACCCCTGTCCCCTGTTTTATCTCCTTGAGATGTCCGGAGGCCTCAAGGCCGAAAACCCGTATGCTGCCTCCGTCAGGCACCACCAGGCCGAGGAGCATGTGTATGGTCGTGGTCTTTCCCGCCCCGTTTGGGCCCAGCAGGGCCAGGCACTCTCCCCTGGCAATGGAGAAGGAGATGGACGAAACGGCCCAGCGGTCACCGAACCGCTTCTTGACGCCCGAAACCTCCACCACGGCTTCCTGATTCATCCCCTCCCCTCCAGCCGCCTGCGATTCGCCGCCAGGACCATGCCGAGCTCCAACGCCGCCTCCATGCTGGAACTATCGGCGCGGCCGGTCCCGGCTATGTCGTAGGCAGTGCCGTGGTCCACCGAAGTGCGGACGAACGGCAGGCCGAGGGTGACGTTCACCCCGTCCTCGAAATGGAGAAGTTTGAACGGTATCAGCCCTTGATCGTGGTACTGGCACACCACAGCATGGAATTCTCCCCGGGCGGCACGGTAAAATACGGTATCTGGCGGAAAGGGACCGTCCACACTCCACCCCTTCCGCCTGGCCATCTCCACCGCAGGCGCTATGACCCTCACCTCCTCGTCGCCGAAGAGCCCCTCCTCGCCTGCATGTGGATTGAGGGCGGCCACCGCTATTCTCGGGGAGCTTATCCCGAAGTCGTGGAGCAGGGCGCGGCGGCATATCTCTATGGTCTCGAACACCCTCTCCTCGGTGAGGAGCCCTGGCACCGCGGCCAGCGGTTCATGGATAGTGACCAGTATCACCTTGAGCCTCGGGCCGGCCAGCATCATGGCGACCCGGCCGGCTCCGCTCATCTCTGCCAGGATCTCAGTGTGACCTGGATGGCTTATGCCAGCCATCCTGAGGCCGGCCTTGCTGATGGGCGAGGTCACGATCCCGTCGCCCTCTCCCCTGAGACAGAGTTCTATGGCCCTCTTCAGATAGAGGTAGGAGGCACGGCCGGTGGTCTCGCTGGGCCGCCCGAACCTTACCCTTTCCAGGTCCAGTGAGGTGACGGCCCACAGTGGAACCGAAACCCCATCCCTCGTCTCGATCACCGTGCCGTCTGGAAGGACCTTGTGGAACGGGATCTCGGCCCCAATGATCCGGCACGCCCGCTTGAAGACGTTGGGATCGCCCACGAGGCGGATACCATCTGTAAGCAGCCACTCGGGATGTTTGGCCAGGGCCTTGGCCGCCACCTCGGGACCCACGCCTGCAGGACACCCCAGGGTCAGGAACAGCCTGGCCCCTGGAGCGGGGATGCCGGTGATGGCCCTCAAGGCCGCCTCCTCAAGCAGAGGGGACAAGTCACCCCGGGAGAGCCTACTCTGGCGTTCCATAAGTGCGGCAACCACTCTGCCAATCAGGGAAGAGGCATCAACCTGCTTCCATAAGACCGCCTCGAGTGCGGCTATCCCACTGGTATCAATCCATGCGGGATAGTTGTCGTGCTCCAGCAAGTTCACGCAGACCGTGATGCACGCCGTTCCGTCCCCGGCCACTGAGGCGGACACCCTCCCGAACCGCCTCCCTTTCCAGTAAAGCCCATCGGGCCAGTGGAACGAAAGGGAAGAGGCGAACCTCTCCGCTCCAGAACCTGCCACTGACTCCACGGCCTGGGCCACCCCCAGCAAACCGACCAGCCGCAGCCAGGCGTGGGCGAATTCCGGGAGATCCGGCAGCAGGAGCGAGAAACAGGCTCCAGAACCCGGAGGGGAGAACCAGCCCCCTGCCTCCCCCTTGACGCCCTCCACCGATATACAGACCGGCACCTCGCCTGAGTCGCAGGCCCATGAAGCTGCTATTGCGGTTGGATCCGCCGTCCCGGCGCAGTGAAGCCGTGGCACCCTCCCCCCGCTCCACTCTATGGAGGCCCTCTGCTCCAGTTCCATCCTAACCGCCTTCTCCTGCCACGACTACGACTTCGTCCCGACCGTCGGTCTCTCTCAGATAGACGTTCACATGTTCCCCTGCAGAGGTCTTCATGGCGAGTCCTGTATAATCGGGCTGGATCGGTAGCTGGCGCCTTCCCCTGTCCACCAGGACCGCAAGCTGGATGGTAGCCGGCCTTCCTATGTCCAGCAGGGCGTCCATGGCCGCCCGCACAGTCCTGCCCGTATACAGGACGTCATCGACGAGCACCACGTCCATGTCGTCCACGGGGAACTCTATCTCGGTCTTCTGGACCATTGGTTTGTTGCTCAACCTGGTCCAGTCGTCCCTGTAAAGGGTTATGTCAAGCACACCCACTGGAACCACCCTCTGTTCTATGGCGGCTATCCGTTCCCTGAGCCTCTGGGCCAGGGGCACGCCACCTGTCCTGATGCCGATGAGCGCCAGGTTCTCCACTCCCTTGTTGTGCTCCACAATCTCGTGGGCCATGCGGGACAGGGCCCTCTCCATCTCCTTGGAATCAAGCACCACTTTCACCCTGTTGTCCATCGCCACACCCCTTGATCTCCCCCATCCGGGAGCGCAGAAGGAAAGGTGTTGTACGCAACCGGGATATTTGTTAAATTCGGTCCGGCCGTCCAACCAGGCCAATCCCGGCGCGCAAAAAAGTACAGTCCGGCAGGCCGCGGCAAAGCCGCGCAACCATGCCTATCATGCCTTAAACCCGTTCAATTTTCAACGAAGGAACCGTCATGGCCGGAGAAAACAGGATAAAGCGTATACGCAACATCGGTATCATAGCCCACATCGACGCTGGCAAGACGACCCTGACCGAGCGGATGCTCTACTACACGGGCAAGACCCACAAAATAGGCGAGGTCCACGACGGCCAGGCCACCATGGACTGGATGCCAGAGGAACAGGAGCGGGGCATAACCATTACGTCCGCGGTCACCACCTGTTTCTGGAAAAACAAGGAGATCCACATAATAGACACGCCGGGCCACGTGGACTTCACTATCGAGGTAGAGCGGTCGCTCAGGGTCCTGGACGGAGCGGTTGGGGTCTTCTGCGCCGTGGGCGGCGTGGAGCCCCAGTCGGAAACGGTGTGGCACCAGGCCGACAAGTACAAGGTGCCCAAGATGGCCTTCATCAACAAGATGGACCGGCTGGGCGCCGACTTCCTCCGGGCCGTGGACCAGATGCGCGACCGCCTGGCGGTCCATCCCCTAATACTGACCATACCCAACGGCGCCGAAGACGAATTCAACGGGGTTTTCGATGTGATAGCCCAGAAGTGGATCGTCTGGGACCAGGAGACCCAGGGCGCGGAGTTCCAGCTCCTGGAGGTCCCGGAGGAGAAGCGCGACGAGGTCGCCCAGGCCAGGGAAGAGCTCTTCGAGGCCCTGGCAGACGCGGACGACCGCTTCATGGAGCTCTACCTTGAGGACGAGGGCGCAATAGAGGAGAAGGAGGTCCACGACGCCATAAGGCGGGCCTGCATCTCGCTCAGAGGTGTGCCCATCTTTGCCGGTTCGGCCCTGAAGAACCAGGGGGTGCAGCCGCTGCTGGACGCCATAGGGCGCTATCTCCCAAGCCCTCTGGATGTCCCTCCGGTCACCGGCACACATCCTGAGACCGGTGAGGAGATATCCTTCCCCTCCAAAGACGACGCCCCCCTCTCTGCCCTGGCATTCAAGGTCCAGATGGACGGGGGCAGGAAGATGACCTACGTTCGCGTCTATTCCGGGGTCCTCGAGGCGGGCGCGGAGGTGTGGAACCCTGGCAAGCGCTGCAAGGAAAGGGCAGCCAGGATCCTCCAGATGCACGCCAACAAGAGGGAGAGGCTGGACGAAGCCAGGGCCGGTTCCATAGTGGCGGTGATGGGGCTCAAGAATGCCGCCACAGGAGACACCCTGTGCAACCGGGAGCACCCTATTCTCCTCGAGCCCATCGAGACCTACAAACCGGTCATCTCTATCGCTGTCGAGCCCAAGACCGTCGGAGACCAGGAGAAGGTGGAAGGGGTCTTGAAAAAACTCGAGGAAGAGGATCCCACGTTCAAGGTGAGATTCGACGAAGAAACCGGGCAGACCATCATCTCCGGCATGGGCGAGCTACACCTGGACATAATAGTCCACAGGATGACCAGGGAATTCAACCTTCCGGTGAACGTGGGGAAGCCCCAGGTGGTGTACCGGGAGACCATCCAGAAGGAGGTCACGGTGGAGGAGCGGTTCGACAGGGAGATCGCCGGCAGCAGGCAGACGGCGGGTGTGGTGGTGACCGTGTCTCCCAGGGAGAGAAGCGCAGGCAACCTCGTGAGATCGGCCGTGGCTCCGGACTCGCTCCCGGAGGGATACCTGGATCTCATGGTGGAGACCCTGGAGCAGGGCTTAGAGGGGGGCGTGGTGCGCGGCTTTCCAATGATAGACGTATTGGTGGAGCTGAAAGAGGTGGAGTTCGACGAAAACCACTCCACCGACATCGCATGCAGGGCTGCCGCATCCCAGGCCCTGAAAAAGGCCCTGGAGCAGGCGGACCCCATACTGCTGGAGCCCATGATGCAGATCGAGGTGGTCACTCCCGAGCAGTTCATGGGCGACATCATCGGCTCCGTGAACGCCAGGGGCGGGAAGGTGGAAGAGATAACCGCCCGCGGTCCGGTGCAGGTGATCAGGGCCATCGCGCCGCTCTCCCGTATGTTCGGCTACTCCACCGAGCTCCGGTCGCTGTCTCAAGGCCGGGCAACCTTCACTATGGTATTCTCCCACTACGATCCGGTGACATAGGTAAAACTTGTTGCCTT
>WFVQ01000223.1 GCA_015491585.1 Deltaproteobacteria bacterium | reverse complement strand
TTCATTTTTTCGGCTGGCGAAAAGTGGTGTCGCAATAGCGTAAAATATTGAATTAACGAAATATAATGACCAGAAACCCGAGCATTTGAAAATAGCCTCCCATTGCTTGACAAAAATTTCGGCGTATAGTATGAACGATGTTCGAAATTTTGCCGCCTCAAAAAGCTACTAATTTAAAAAGGAGGAAGATATGGCTACCGTTGAGTACAAGGGCAAAACTTTTGACGTTGACGAAGACGGCTTCTTGACCAAGGGCATGGAGCAGTGGTGCCAGGAGTGGGTTGACTACGTGAAGGAGCAGGAGGGTATCTCCGAGCTCACCGACGATCACTGGAAGATCATCAACGTCCTCCAGGACTACTTCAAGAAGAATGGTATTGCCCCGATGGTCAGGATTCTCTCCAAGACCACTGGCTACCCCTTGAAGAAGATCTACGAGCTCTTCCCCTCTGGACCGGGTAAGGGAGCTTGTAAGATGGCCGGTCTTCCCAAGCCCACCGGCTGCGTGTAAGAAAGGCAGCACACGAGCAAGCGAAAGCCCCTGGCCTCAGGGGCTTTTCTTTTTGTTGCACCACTTTTCCCGCCGCTGTATCCTGTTTCGGCTATGAACAGGATCAAACCTGGCTTCCTAACCGCCTCGATCTTACTCCTCATCGCCCTCACCCATCCCTGTGCAGGGTCGCCGGCCTTTCCCCCTTCCTCCCTCGTCCGGGATATGGCTCCTGTCGCCGCCCATGTCAAGGCCGTCCGCTACGGCGTTCTGATACTTGACGCAGGGAAGAGGCAGAAGGTCAAGAAGGGCGACCTATTCTCGCTTTTCCCGCGCTCATCTGCCCCAGGCCCGCCGCCGTTCTGCAGGACAACGAAGGTGGGCGAAAGCGAATCCGTCTGCACCGTAGTGCGGGGACGGGGGCCGTTCCAGGAGGGGATCACCGCCATCAGGTTCCAGGGCATGCAGGCGGCCGTCCAGACCAAGGGCGCGCCTCTCTCCCCGCAGGCGGCTGCGAGGGAGCTGGCCAGGGCGATCCCCCACGTGGAGTGGGACCCTGCAACAGTATCAACCGTCCTCTCTCCCAGCTATGCCTTTCGGCTGGAGGTCAGGCAGGGCAATATACTCCTCTTCGATCACGAGGGGAGGCCGTGGCGCAGATATGAGATGTCAAACGCCTTTGCAGGGCAGGCTGGCGGAAAAGCGGCACCTCCTCCCTGCACCCCTGTCCTCTCTGGAGCAGAGCGAGTGGGAAGGCTCCCGCTTGCAGCCAGGCAGGTGCTGCTGACCTCTATGGGCGCTCCGCCCCGGGAAGTAGTAGTGTATTTGATGGAGCATGCAATAGCGGTCGGCCCCTACCGGGTACAAGGCCAGCCGGTCTTAATGAGCCTGCCCGGAGGCGACGTGCCGCTATCATTCTCAGTCCAGGAGAGCAGCGGAAACATCGCGCTCAATATCATCAGGGCTCCCGGCGGCCTCGTATCCAGGATATTGCGATACCACGGCGGCCTCTCAGTGGTGGCAAGAGATATCAACCTCTGGCTGGGCTACAGGGATGGAACATCTTCGGACAGGCTATATGGCCAGACCTTCCTTCCAGGCCAGCTCTTCGGTGACAAGGCCTTTCTGTTACACGTGGAGGACGGCGCTGTCGTCTATGAAGACAAGGTCCCCATTCACGGCGCCGGCATATTCCTGCCCGGCGGAGTGGCCGCAGACCTCAACGGCAACGGCGTCACCGAGGAGTACTATCCCGACGCCTCAGGCGGCGTGAAGGTGATAGAGGATGGGGCCGAGGTGGCACGCCTGTCAGGGCTCGTGAGCGCTGCCAGGCCTGGGCAGGCGGTTATGGCGCCCATCGCTCGGTTCACCGCTGGCAAAGCCAACGGCGTCCTCGCCGCCAAGGAGGAGGCTGGAGCCAGCAGGATCTGCAGCCTGGAGTGGAGGAAGGGGGAGCTGACGCTGGTTCCCCTCACTCCGAGGATAGACGGAGAGGTAGCGGGCCTGTTCCAGTACAGGGGCGACATATACTTCGCGGTGGTGAGGAGCGGAAAAGGAGAGGAGACAGTCCTCTACAGGGCCGAGCTCTCATGCAGCGACTCACAATGAGAGCCTCCTGCCAAGAACCTGGCCACGAACGACTCCTCAACGTCCCTGATCTTCTCGGCATACTCCCCGGCGGTTATTGCCGCCCCACGCAACCCTCCGCGCAGGCTTATCTCGGAGAGGTAGGTCTCCCCCTCGCAGGTCACCAGGAGGTCGATATGGGCGTATGGAAACCCGCCCCGTTCCATGACCTCGCGGCAGAGCGCCTCCTGGCGGCTGGTCAGCTCGTACCTGCCCGATTCGCCGCCCCAGTGGAGATTGTTTCTGAAAGAATGGGGATTCTTGCGCCAGTATGCCTCCAGGTATCCACCTATGACGACGACGCGCACGTCCAAGGCATCCTCGACAAACGGCTGGAGAACGAATGGATACTGGAGCGAGGGACCAGAGGCGTGGTTGAACACCTCCTCCACAGACCTCCACTTATGGATGCCCAGCCCGCAGTCTCCCCTGTCGGACTTGGTCACCACCTCTCCCACGCCTGCGGCGCAGTATCGCTCCATTGCGGCAAGAAGCCTCCGCCTGCCGGTTATAACGAAGGTATCCGGCACCATCCAGGGAGAGAAGACCTGGGCTTGGAACGCCTTGGAGCGGCTCAATAGCTGGGAGGTGGCCGAGGGAAAGAGGGTCACGCCCCGGGAGCATAGGTCGAGGAAGATCCACTCCTCCCCCTTATCGAGCCTTAGAACCGCGGCCACGAGATCACCATCTGACAGACGGTGGTAGAGCCGCCGCAGTTCGCTGTTCTTCCGCACCACCAGGCCCATGACCAGAACCTCCCTCCGCCCTCTGGCCTTCATGTCACTGGCCTCTGGGCACGTTTTCAAAAAAAGGGTTTATACTCAAGAGGAAATAATATAAACTTTCGGCGCTTGCACGTACAATGGCAAAATTTCTTCTCTTGCATGCTCCGTCGGCATATTCGACTCTAACCCCACCGGGAAAATGAGGAGGGAAAGGTGTTTATACGACCGTTTTCACTGCCAGAAGAGAAACAGGAAGAGATAGTAAGACGGCTATGGGACAAGGATCCGTCGCTCTGGACCGACGACGGGGAGATGGCCTCCGCCATATCCAACAGGCTGGGATGGCTGGACGTCCTGGACGACATGGAGAAGAAAGCCGGGGAGATCCAGGAATTCGCTTCTGCTATGGCGGCTAAGGGGATCAAGAGGGTGTTCCTCCTCGGAATGGGAGGATCGAGCCTCTGCCCTCTAGTGATAAGTCAGATGTTCTCCCCTGAGCCAGGATATCCGGCCCTCCATGTGCTGGACACCACCGATCCAGACGAGGTGGAGTCGGCGCTCCAGGACTACTCCCCCTCCACCGACCTGGTCATAGTGGCGAGCAAGTCTGGTTCCACCCTGGAACCCAATGCCCTCTTCTCCATGTTCTGGGAAGCGGCCTCCAGTGTTTCAGACACTCCTGGAGAAGGATTCATCGCCATAACCGATCCCGGCTCTCCCCTGGAGGCCAAGGCAAGAGAGAAGGGCTTCCTGAAGACGTTCTTGAACCCGCCTGACATCGGCGGCAGGTACTCAGCGCTGACTCTCTTCGGGCTGGTGCCGGCCGCGCTCCAGGGAGTGGACATCGGGCGTCTGCTCTCCGCTGGACGCGGGGCATGGGAAAGATGCCGGCCAGGAACTCCGCTGAAGGAGAATCCAGGCTGGAGGCTCGGCTCTTTCCTTGGAGAGTTCTCGGCCCAGAGCCGGGACAAGCTCACCATCCTGGCGGATCCTGGCATCCGGCCCCTGGGACTCTGGATAGAGCAGCTCATCGCGGAGAGCACCGGCAAGGAGACCAGAGGGATCGTCCCAATAATCGGAGAGACCACCGGCATCCCCGGCTTCTACGGTGCGGAGAGGATCTTCGTCTATCTCAAAATGAGAGGGACCCCTGAAGAGGACTCGCTCGCCAACTTCGTGGGCGAACTCAAGGAGGCGGACTTTCCGGTCCTGGAGATGGAGCTTTCCGACCCATACGAAGTGGGCGGGCAATTCTTCATCTGGGAGATGGCCACGGCCATAGCCGCCCACTGCATCACCGTAAATCCCTTCGACGAACCCGATGTGGTGATGGCAAAACAGAAGACCAACGAAAGCATCGAGAGGTATCGAAAGGAGGGGAAGTTCTCTGTCTCGTTCTGGGTCGATCCCCAGAGCGAGATGCACTTCAGGCCCTCCTCGCTCCTGGCCACCAGTCACAAGGGCCTCCTCCGCTGTCTCAGGGACATGCTCAACGTCCTGCCCACCTGGGGATATGTGGGCTTTCTGCCCTATCTCCCCTATGATCCGAAGGTGGAGGAGATGCTCGCCGAGATGCGCCACATGGTACGGCAGGAGCGGGGATGCGCCACCACCCTCGGCTTCGGCCCGCGTTACCTCCACTCCACCGGCCAGATCCACAAAGGCGGCCCGATGTCCGCCGGTTTCATCATATTCACGCGGCAGAAGGCCAAGGACTATCCCGTTGTTCCTGACGTCGGGATGAGCATGTGGCACATCCAGTTCGCCCAGGCCCTTGGAGACTTCGAGGCCCTCTCCCATGCGAGGCGCAGGGTGATCCACGTCCACCTTCCATCGGACTACAGGCTGGGCATGGAGATCTTCTTCAAGGTGCTCTCCAGGGCCGCCAAGTTATAGAGGCCGTGCACCACCGGCACCATGTCTTCATAATAACGCTGCTGCTCGTGGCCTTGTGGCTGTTCGGGATCAGCGGCTATATGCTCATCGAGGGATGGCCCTTTCTGGACGCCCTATACATGACCGCCATCACTCTGAGCACCGTGGGATATACCGAGGTCCATCCCATGAGCGAGACGGGAAGGATCTTCACCATAGTACTCCTGATATACGGAGTCAGCACCTTCTTCTATGCAGTGGGGGTGATAACAAATGCCTTCTTCGAAGGCCATCTCAAGGGCCTCTGGGAGGTGAAGAGGATGAACAAGACCTTGGACCGGCTCAACAACCATTACATAATATGCGGATACGGCAGGATCGGGAGCACCATAGCCAAGGTGTTCAAGGAGAAACAGATCCCTGTGGTGATAGTGGAGAAGAATTCAGAACCCCTTGAGGAGATCAAGAAGGCGGGCTATCCCTACATCCAGGGGGACGCCACCAAGGACGAGGTGCTGCTGAAGGCGGGAGTAAAGCGGGCCAGGGGGATAATATGCGTGCTCCGCTCCGACGCAGACAACGTCTATATCACCCTTACGGCCAGGGCCCTGAATCCCGGGCTTATGATAGAGACAAGGGCAAGTGACCACGATTCTGAGAGGAAGATGATACAGGCCGGTGCCAATCACGTGATTTCGCCCTACGAGGTGGGTGCCCGGAGAATGGCCCTGGCAGTGCTCCAGCCCACGGTCACCGAATTCCTGGACCTGGCCGTCCATTCCGCCGACTTCAACCTGAGCGTCGAGCAGATAGAGGTCGCGCCAGGCTCTGAGCTCGATGGCGCCAGCCTCAGGGACGCGGCCATCAGGGCGCGCACCGGCAGCACGGTGCTGGCCGTGCAGCAACCGTCGGACAGGATGATACTGGCCTTGGGGCCGGAATACATCTTTTCCAGCGGAGACATCATCGTCGCCCTTGGCAGCCCGGAGAGCTTGATTAAATTAAGGAACATGGCCAAGGGCCGCTAAAGCCAGGGGGCCTGAACCCCCTATGTATCGGAGGTGACAATATGTACCTTGCCAGGACTGACATATGGTATCTTGAAAGATTTATTTGGCTGATAGCTGGGACAGTCGTACTCGGCGGCACCCTGCTGGGGATCTTCGTGCACAAATACTGGTTTGCCTTTCCCATACTTGCAGGCTGCAACATGCTGATATTCGCCTTTACTGGATTCTGCCCAATGGCGGTCCTGCTGCACAAGGTCTTTCATATAAAGGCCATGTGCGGCCGGGATCAGGAACAGGGAGGTCACTGCTGCGGACAGCGGTAGACGCCCTCTTCGGTCACGACCATGTCCATGCGCTCGTCGTGGGGCTGCAAGGGGAGCCGCTCTCTCACCTGCATCCCGAAGGCGAGCGCTATCCTGAGGGCCCTGGGGGCATCTTGCGATAGGAACCGGTCGTAATATCCACCTCCGTAGCCGAACCTTCCGCACCTTTTGTCGAAGACACTGCCCGGAACCACTACCAAGTCGATCTCCCCGGGATCTATTCGCCGCGTTCCGGGACGTGGCTCCAGGATGCCGTATGCCCCTGGAGCCAGGTCGGCCTCGAAGTCCTGAATGAGAAACGGCACCAGGCGACGGGCAGCCACGTCAGTGAGTGGGACCGCCACCTCCAGGCGGCGGCCGAGACGGTTCCTTATAAGGCCGTGGGTCTCCACTTCACTGCGAAAGGAGACATACAAGAGGGGGCATCTGCATCGGCGGTATGGCTCCAGGGACTCCAGGTGGTCCCAGATCCGTCTGCTCAACCGGGCACGCACACCGGGCTCCAGCGCATCGCGCCGCGCCAGGATCTCTCTCCTGATAGCCCTGGGGGCGTCCGTTCCTGTCACTTGGACTCACCCGGAAATGTTCAATTGGAGGGGAAGAATATCTTCATGCAGGACCCGCGGGGCCGGGCGATCCCTCGCCAGACGGGCTGGAGGTTCTGGTCCCGAAGGACGACCCTCTGCTTGGAGGAGTGAAAGAAGATAGACCTTGCAAGGAGGCAGCGGCTGCCGTCCTTGCCGAAGAACTTGGAGCCTACCACCCTCACCTTCTCGCCGCGCTTGACAGGCAGACGCATCTCCCTGACGAACCAGCGCGGTGCCGTGTACACCTTGTAGCTCCTTCCGGTAGAACTGGTGAGAACGAATGCCGCCAGCCCCCAGCATCCTGGAGCGACTGGCTGCTCCACCATCCCGACCACAGTGATCTCGGTGTTCTCATCGTAGCCTATGGTCTGCGCAAGGGCCTTGTCGGCAAAGAGAAGTGCAACACTCAACATGGCTATCACCTTCAAGTTCGCGCGCCTCTCTGCCGTCATAGAATCCTCCTGCGGTCTTCGGGAATCTCAATAGAACATGCACCAGGCGTGCCACGCAATCTTGGGACCCATTTTACCCCAAAACCCTCTGCTGCCAAGGTTTTTGGGCTACCGAGGCGACATTCGCCCCCTATCGTCACCGGATCGGTGGAACAGGCAGGGCATGACCTTGAAATGGACCGCGCATTTTTTGCGCCATGTGCAAATTTTGCGCGCCCTGTTGTGCAAATTTTGCGCGCCGTGCCGCTCCCAGCGCACCGCGCGCCTTCTCCCTGACGAAGATCAATCCGGCCAGAAGTACGGAAAATGGGCTGTTTCACCGGAAAAGACAGGTATTAGGCAAAAAAGAAGGCCTTCTTGGGGAGGTACCAAGAAGGCCTTCGGGGAGAGGAGGGTTGGGAGGGATAAGGAGTTTTCCTATTTGCCTTTTTGTTTTTGCAAGGTGAGTGCCAACTCTTTTTACCTTGCATCCAATCGCTGTTCAGTAATACAAGAAGCGTGCCTACTTCATCAGGCCGTACTGCTTCAGTTTATATTGGAGGGTCCTCAATGAGATCCCCAGGATCTCGGCCGCCTTTCGCCTGTGCCCTTTGGTCTCCCGCAGCGTCTGCTCGATGGCCTCGCGCTCCAGCTCCTTCAGGCTCTTCAGCTCACGCCTGGCGCTCCCCTCTCCCTCTCCGCGGCCCTGGGCAGCCCTGCCGTCCCCGCCAGGGCCCAGGGGAGGTAGTATCACATTCTCCTCAGGGCTGAGTATCAAGGCGCGTTCCAGTATGTTGTGGAGCTCCCTGATGTTGCCGGGCCAGTCGTAAGACTCCAGCCGCTGCACGGCAGCCTCGTCCAGCTCTGGCACACCCCGCCCCATCTTCGCGGCGATGTCACGCACCATCCACTTGGCGATCGCTGCGACCGCTCCCGGCCTCTCACGCAAGGGGGGAAGCTCTATGGGAAACACCTGAAGACGGTAGTAGAGATCTTCCCTGAACTGCTTATGGGATATCCGCTCCTTGAGGTCCTGGTTGGTGGCTGCCACTATCCTGGCAGAGGTGGTGATGGTGACCGTTCCTCCGACCCGCTCGAAGCTCCTCTCCTGAAGAACCCTTAGCAGCTTTGCCTGGGCGGCCAAGGGCATCTCCCCTATCTCGTCCAGGAATATGGTCCCGTCCTGGGCCAGCTCGAACTTGCCCCGCTTGGACTTGACCGCGCCGGTAAAGGCCCCCTTCTCGTGCCCGAAGAGCTCCGACTCTATGAGCTGCTCGGGCATGGCCGCGCAGTTTATCTCGACAAAAGGCCCCTTCTTCCTGCTCAGGGTGTGGATCACCTTAGCGATCAGGCTCTTGCCAGTCCCGCTCTCGCCGGTGAGGAGCACCGTGGCGCCGGTGGCAGAGACCCGCTCCACCTCCTGCCACACCTGCTCCATGCCCGCGAACAGGACCTCTTTGGGTGGCAATCCCTGGGCGAGCTGCGTCTGCCAAAGGGCGTTGGCATCGGCGAGGGCCTGGCGCTCCAGCACCCTGGCCACTGCCGCGCGCAGCTCCTCCGGCTCTTTCAGCGGTTTTATGAGGTATTCCCGAGCCCCGGCCTTCATGGCCTCGACAGCATTCTCCACTGTTGCATAAGCCGTGAGGAGGATGAAGTCTATCTCCGGCCTCTCCCGCCTTATACGGCGCATCAGTTCTATTCCATCTATGCCCGGCATTTTCAGGTCTGTAATGACGAGGTTAGGCACGAACTCAGGCAGCTTGGCGAGGGCCTCCTCCCCACTGCCCGCCGTCTCGACGGCATACCCCTCCCTCTTCAGGATCTTGGATAGAAGGATGGTGATCGGGACCTCATCGTCCACGACGAGTATGCGGAACATGGAGTTATTCATATCGACAACATCGCCTTCCCCACTTTTCACGATAAGATAAGGGCCGGGTCGGCGCTGGTCAAATCCGAGGATAAAAGGGCCGCGCCCGCCACCGGTACCAGGGGGGCAAGGGCACACCGGACGGCCAGACTAAGGGCTGGGCTGTTGCGTATGACATCGGCGATGGGCGGGCTGTAGCGGTAATAGAGACAGACCAGCGCCCTGCCGGGCCTGTTGGTGAGGAGCCAGCGGTCACGAAACCGGCGGAAAATGGCCCTATGCCCCTCCCAGGGGGCGCCGTAAACGGCCGTTGCGATGAAACAGCCGCTTCTGGGGATATAGATCCCTTAACGTGTCTTCGTGAACCGGGCGTCAAGGATCCGCTTCGCCTCTTCATCACCTGCGGCGGCGGCCTTTGAATACCATTCTCTGGCCTTGTTATAATCCCGCTCGACTCCAAGGCCTTTTTCATACATCACACCGAGATTTTTCATGGCAATGGCAAACCCTTTCTCCGCAGCCTTTCGGTACCAGGACACTGCCTTCTTGTAATCACGGGCTATCCCTTGGCCCCTCTCATACATAACTCCGAGATTGTTCATGGCTCTTACCTGCCCCTTCTCTGCGGCCTTACTAAACCAGTTCTTCGCCTTATCATAATCAAGGCCCACTCCAAAACCATTCGCGTACATCACTCCGAGATTAAACATGGCATCTGCATTGCCCTTCTCTGCAGCCTTGCTGTACCAGGACACTGCCTTCTTGTAATCACGGGCTGTCCCTTGGCCCCTCTCATACATCACTCCGAGACTGAACATGGCAGATATATAACCCTTCTCCGCGGCCTTACTAAACCAGTACTTCGCCTTACCGTAATCACGGGCCACTCCAAAACCATTCGCATACATCATACTGAGATTGAACATGGCGTCTGCATCGTCCTTCTCCGCGGCCTTACCAAACCAGTATTGCGCCTTATCATAATCAAGGCCCACTCCTTGACCTTTGACATACATCACCCCGAGACTCGTCATGGCAGGTGCGAATCCTTTCTCCGCGCCCTTACGGTACCAATGCACCGCCTTCTTATAATCACGGGCTACGCCAAGGCCATTTTCATACATCATACCGAGACTGATAATAGCACCTATATAGCCTTTCTCTCCAGCTTTGCTAAACCAATACACTGCCTTCTCGTAATCACGAGCTACTCCAAGGCCACTTTGATACATTAAACCGAGATTGAACATGGCATCTGCTTCGCCCTTCTCAGCGGCCTTGCTGAACCAGTACACCGCCTTATCGTAATCTTGGGGCACTCCACGGCCTTCGTAATACATCCAAGCGAGATTGTTCATGGCAGGTGCATTGCCCTTCTCTACAGCCTTACGGTACCAGTACACGACCTTGACAGGATCGGCCTCCACCCCCAGACCTTCATCATAAGCGCTGCCGAGCAGAAACATCGCCTCTGCATCCCCTGCCTTTGCCCTCTTCCTAACGTGGTCGATGACCTGGGCAGCGAGCCGCCGCCCCCTCTCCTCATCCTTTGCGAAGCCGCAGCGCCCCCTGAAATAAAGCCTTGCCAGCCACATACGGGCCAGGAGATCGCCCTGTTCATCGGCCTCGATGAACAGGAGGCGCGCCTTTTCCCAGTCCATTCCAGAGGGGCTGTAACCCACATACCAGGACACGGCCTCGAGAAGGGCCCGGCGTCCTGCAGAAGCTGCACCCACGCCTGCCGGCGACGGACGCGGTTTAGCCGCCGCAGGAGTCGGCAGCGGGACCGGCTTTCCGGCCACCCGTTTTCCACTGGGCGGCAAGAAGTAGAAATCACCCACCAGCGAGGACGACTCCCACGGCACCTG
>WFVQ01000222.1 GCA_015491585.1 Deltaproteobacteria bacterium | reverse complement strand
GTAGGCATTCCCGATTTGGCGGAAAATATCGAAATAGGCGAAGAAATAGAGGCTACCGTTATACTTCCGCTGCACGGCGCCTCCGTCCAGCTTCCCGTGGTCCTTATATGCAGAAGGAAACAAGGAAATATCACAGGCTTTGAGTTTAAAGACCTGCCGGAACGAAATAGACGGGTCTTACGTCAATACATAGACTTCGCCATAGAGGGTAGGCTTGACGACATTGAGACGATCTTTGCCGCTCATAACGCTCCAACAATAAAGACGCCTATCGGGGATGCTTTGGCCCTGGCCGAATCGGAGCAGACCGAGATGGTACGACGTTTTAAGCGTCATATGTGGGGCTGGCTGGCGCTTGGAGCGACGCTTATCCTCTCTGCTGCCGGTATAATCATATACAATACCATATTTGTATTCGAGGAAATAGGAGTTGTCGTTGCCGATCTCCACCCTATTAAGGCGTCACATACCGGCACCATCGAAAAGATCTATGTAACACCTGGAAGCATTGTGAAAAAAGGGGAAGTCTTGTTTGAGTTCTTTGTGGCCGATCTCTTGATAGAAAAAGAGCGTTTGCAACGCCAGATTGCCTTGATCGAAGATTCCGTCCGCCAAGAGGCGTCGCAGGATTCTTCATACTTGAAGGTCCTCAAAGAGAAATTCGAGAAACAGAAACGTGAATATGAAAATGCCAAAAGACTTTATGAGAAGAAGATCATATCTTTGAAGGATTATATGTTTATAGAGAACTCTTATGTGCGGGCGAAACTGGAGTATCTGGAAAAAAGCAGAAGTAAAATTAAAGCGGCTGATCTCTCACTGTTGTTGAAACTAGAGGAGCTTAAAAAAGAGTTGAAAGCGGTTAAGGATGATATGGAAAAGAGACGCATTAGAGCACCTTTTGATGGCAAGATCTATGCTTTGAACAAAAGTGCAGGAGAATTCGTATTTACTGGCAATACTGTTTTGGTGATGCAATCGAATGCGCCCATGTATGTGCTAGTAAAGGTCCCGAATTGGGAGCTAGCCAAAATCTCTTTCCAGGAACCTGTCAAGATATACGATCCTGTTTCCGGCCGAACATTCGAAGGTGACATAGAGAACGTAGGACTCAGCACGGTCAATCCTGAAGTTCCTCTGTCTCAGGAGGTCTCGCTCAAAGGATCTCTTATCAAGGTCAAGGTGTCTGATCTCCCTCTTGGGCTTATGCCGAACTCCAGGGTACGGATCTGGTTCAGAAACAAAATTTTTTCCAAAATCAAGTATGGTTTGGCGGAAGTTTGGTCGTAGAGAGGCGCTCTTCTCTTATTTGGGCCCGGCCTTTTTCTATCTGGCCACGGCTTTTGGTATCGGTTATTTCTTCTGGCCCTATTTTTATCTGATAAAAAACGAACATCTTTTGACCGTAGGAATTTTCTGCATCTGGAGATATGGATGGATATTTATCCATTACCTCCGTTCTCTCCTCTATTACATCTTTATCTATCCAAGCATCAGAAAAAGGGTAGACAGACAGTGGGAAGAAGCCCCTGCCCTGAGACCCGATAGGCTATTTTTCCTGATACCCTCCTACAGGGAAGAGCTCTGGATCACCTACGAAATGGTAAAAGGCCTCTTTTCAGAGCTGACAACCGTCCCATGCAAGGCCACTATTGTCATAGCTACGGGTTCGGACCTGGAAGACAAATTGATAACAGATCTGCACGATTCCCATCCCATCGCCAAGGATGTGGAGCTCATCCTCCAGCGGCAATCGTCTGGCAAACGCATTGCAATGGGCGATGCATTGAGAGCCATTGCAAGGAGATATTTTTCTGCCACTGAACCAGACGATAACAGCATCACTATCTTCATGGACGGAGACTCTGTCATCGCACCAGGCACTCTGAAGAAACTCCTTCCATTCTTTGCTTCGCTTCCTAAACTGGGCGCGGTCACAACAAATGAGGTGGCATACATCAATTCCAAATCGAAGTGGTATAGAGACTGGTTCAATATGAAGTTTGGACAGCGTCACTTGATGTTTGGTTCGCACTCGGTCTCGCGCCGCGTTCTCACATTGACAGGCAGGTTTTCGGTGTTCAGGACGTCTATTGTCATACAGGATGAATTCATACGGCGAGTCGAATCCGACCATTTGGAGCATCCACTACTGGGCAGGTTCAGATTTTTGATGGGGGACGACAAGAGCACTTGGTTCGAGTTGCTGAGACAGCGGTGGGATATGCTTTATCTGCCCGACTGTTTGGTTTATTCGCTTGAAAGCAGAAAGGCCGGAATGCGGGACAGCATAGATCTATTTCTCAGATGGCACGGCAATACCCTAAGAAACAACAGGCGGGCGTTGTCTCTCGGACCCGCTGGGGTAGGTGGGCTCTTCATCTGGCTATGTATATTGGATCAAAAGCTCTCGATGTGGACAGCATTGGTAGGTATTTCTTCAGCTTTAGCTCTATCAATTGCGATACATCCTGTCTATTTCTCCATCTTTATCGCCTGGATCCTCATTGTCAGGACCGTCCAAATGGGTTTTATTGCAATGACAGGGCATCCTGTATCGTTCAGGACTGTTCCACTCATGATCTACAACCAATGGGTTGGCGCTCTCGTCAAGATCTGGACCAATTTCAACCTGGCAAATCAGCGCTGGAAAAAAGGAGCCGCAACCCAACAGGCCTCTGAAGGATGGATCAAGATAAGACATCCAATGGCTGTCATGATGCCCTATTTCAAAATGGCGCTCTCATGTATCTCGTTCATTATGGCCATTCTCCTCACCGAGGGGATCCTGGATCTGCCGAATCTGTACGCATTGATCCCACCTGCGAAACAGTCATTAGAAATCAACGCTTTGTCGCTGGGGGTAGTGCCAAACGACGGAGAAGACGACACCTTTGAACTCAACCAGGCGATTGCCTCTGCCCCGGATGGCGCTATCATCCGGCTTCCTGCCGGAGTAATCGATATCGCTGAACCCATAATAGTTAAAAGGTCAAATATAAAAATCGTAGGGAGCGGACGGAAGAGAACCATTCTGGAAGGGCACGGCCTGGCCTCCGGCAGGGCGATGATAGAGATACGAGGGAAGGCACGAAAACTCTCCATAATGCTAGCTCCAGGAAACCACCGGAACGCTACCATACTGAAATTGGCATCCAATGCAGGGGAATTGACACCACCTTTCCAGAGCGGCGATTTGATATTGCTCAGACGACCAAATGACTCCGCTTTCCTAACCAATATTGGTAGTCAGTGTTGGAATAGAGAATATCCCTATATCAGACAGGAAATATTTAAAATATATAAAGTAGAAGGCCATGATCTCTTCCTGGATCGGCCTCTATTTTTTGAATATCCTCCTGAAGTAACCGAGGTATGGAAGATCTCACCGATAAGAAACGTACATCTTGAAGGCTTCACATTGAGCTATCGTGTCTTGGGAGGAGCACCCTCGCCATCCCCAGAGTCATATGAAAACAGTTATCCAGAAGAGATGGTAGATCTGTTGCTGGCCGAATATGCTTCAGATATAGTTCTGGATTCCTTGAGTTTTCTGAATGCTGGCAGGCATCCCGTCAACTTGGACAAGGTTTACGGCATAAGAGGAGAGCGGTTGTACATGGACGGGGCCTGGAACAAGGGCAAGGGGGGTGCAGGCTATTTCAGGATGGCCAGGACCTATTCAAGCGCCTTTTATGACATACATGTGGTCAATTTGCGCCATATAGGGATACAGTGGAGCTCGGCTTACAATATAATCACCGGCCTCTCTTCAGGAGTAGATGTCAACTTCCACGGCGGATTCCCCCACCACAACGCCGTTTGGAACGCGCGCTTCCAAATACCTCCCTCGCACCCCTGGCCCCCGGTGGTATCCATTGATGGGTCTGCCTGTTTCGCTCCTCCTAACGGGCCCGGGAACTTCGTCAATGGAAAAGAGTATTGATCTCTCTGAACTGCAATTCCATCTCTTCAATCAAGTATAGCAAGGCCTTATATGCCTCGAGCCTTTTCCTTAAGACGTCGAATCTGGCATCCACGAGCATGAGTTCCAGGTGTTCCTCTTCGCGTAGCGGCTCTTTTTCAAGCTTTTGTATAGGGAAGTGCCGTTTGCTTCGGACGTATTCCCACTCCTTCTCGCACGTCTTGTAATAGTCTATGGCGCGATAGAGTTTACTCTGAGCGAGCCTAAAACGGTCGCTTCTGATGGCCAACTCCCGGCGTAATTTGTGCAATACAAGCTCCTTCTCCTTGGAATAAAGGAGTTTCTGTTTATCAGTTATTGCTTTTCTCTTGTGCCGATCGAAATAGAGAGGCACCGATAGCTTTACCCCAACCACAACTCGGCTCTTATCGTAAAACTCGTTTCTCTCCTTCACATATAGGTTGAAATCGAGGTCGTCCTTCCAGGAAGGATAGAAATCCGCTCTGGCTGCAAAGAGATCCTGTATTTTGACATCTGAGTTCTTTTTCGCAGCTATCTCAAATAGCTCTTTTAGGGGCAACAACTCTCTATGCTCGATAGAATTCAGAATGGCGGCCTCTTCAGGCGACAGCCTCTCTCGTCTGCTTTTTTTGAGCACCGCCACCTCTTCTTTCAGGGCCTCTCGTTGATGACTCAACCTTAGAAATGTCAATGCGGTGCCATATCCTTCCTTAATTGCCTTTTCACGTCTCTTCATGATGGTATTCACCACCTTGAGTTTGCTTTTTGTATGGATTAACGAGAGTTGGGTCTCCACAAAATGCACATGTTGGATAAGCATCCGAATATAATAATTAAGACGGTCCCTCTTAAGCTGCAGAAATTCCAGCCTGGTCTGTAATATCTTCTTAGCCTCTTCCCTCTTTGCTTGAAAATACCCTTCATCGAAAATCCGCCACTCCAGCCCATATTCATAGTGGTCGTCGCCGTTGTCCAGATCCGAGTCATAAGAACTTATTCCGTAAAGCCCCAAAAAAGGTCTCTTCCCCTCTTTCAAGGCGTTCATGTAATCCTCTTCAAGGCGCTTTACAGAGTCTAAGGCAGGCAAGGTAACATTAGAATCCACTATAGGGGAGGAAAATATCAATTCGTCACTGACCGTTTGACCCAGTAGAGGAGAGGCGAAAAAACAAACGATCAGGATCATAGGGAATAGAACTATTGCAGCCATGAAAACTCCTCCTTGGAGTCTTCCCATGTAGTTAAGAAATAGAACCACTATCGTTATGGATATGCAATAAAAAAAGGGGGGAAAGGCCCCCCTGTGGCTTCTTCAAATCATTATGCGATGAGCTCGTAGTACGGCCTCTCTGAGAACTGGGCCCATTCCCCTGCCCTCTTCTTGAACTCCTGGAAGTCCCTGTTCACCTTCATGGCCACCGAATCGCTCTCCGCCTCAGCGGCCACGGTCTCTTCCGCCAGTTTTTTGAGCCCCTGAAGCACCTCCTTTGGGAAGGTGCGAACCTGGACCGACTTCATGGCCAGGACCTGCTGCATTGCCTTGCCATTCTCGGCCTCGAATTCAGACAACATCTCTACGTTGGCCCTTGCTGCGGCGGCGTCCACAACAGCCTTAAGATCGCTCGGCAGGGCGTCGTAGGCCTTCTTGTTGATGGATAGCTCGAGGACGCTTCCGGGCTCGTGCCACCCAGGGCCGTAATAATACTTCGCCACTTTTTGGAAACCCATCCTGAGGTCGTGGGCCGGCCCGACCCATTCGGTGGCATCGAGCACTCCCCTCTCCAGGGAGGTGTAGATCTCCCCTGCTGGAAGCAAGACCACCGTTCCCCCTGCCCTGGAGAGCACCTTTCCTCCCAGGCCGGGAATCCTCATCTTCAATCCCTTGAAATCGGATAGAGATTTGATCTCACGGTTGAACCAGCCTCCCATCTGCACTCCTGTGTTTCCAGCGGGCCGCGGCACGATGTTGAATTCGGCCGCCACCTCCTCCCATAGCTTCAATCCGTTTCCTTTGTAAAGCCACGCGTTCATTCCCTGGGCGTTCAGCCCGAAAGGCACCGACGTAAACCACTGGAATGCCTTGGCCTTTCCGGCCCAATAATAGGATGCGCTGTGGCCGCACTGCACCATTCCTCTGGATACCGCGTCGAACACGCCCAGTGGGGGAACCAATTCGCCCCCGGCGAAAACCTGGATGGTGAGACGGCCTCCGCTCATCTCTCCCACCCACTTTGCAAAGTTCTCGGCCGCTGTCTGCAAGATCGGCATACCAGGAGGCCAAGAGGTGACCATACGCCACTTGATCTTGCCGCTCGCCAAGACCGCTGGCGCATCTAACGCGGCTGCTGATGCCGCGGCCATGCCTAAACCGGCCTTTTTCAGAAAACTCCTTCTGTCCACTGCTTGCTCCTCCTTTCCTAATGGTTCTGGATAAAGCTGCAAACTTGCCATTTCATGGCTGGCTAAGTATTCTCAGACAATATCACATGAGGCGGGATGTTGCATGAAACATGCATATAGTTCACCATTCCAGGAGGCCAAGACGGCTATGAGGGCAGCCCTGGTTGCGGCCATGCTTCTCCTGCTGGCTCTGTCGGCATGGGCCGCTGACATGATGTATGTAACCCCTAGGACAGAACTGCCCCTCCGTTCCGGAAAGGGCACGGAGTACAGGATAGTTGCGGTCCTCACCGAGGGAGAACAGGTGAAGTTTCTCAGGGAGGAAGACAACTGGGCAGAGGTGGAGACGGCCAGCGGCAAGAGGGGATGGGTGCTCAGGCGTTACATCGACTCCACTCCCCCCCCCAGCATAAGGCTAACCAGGCTCAGAGAGGAGTGCGATGGGCTCCGCAGCCAGTACGAGACCCTCATCTCTCAGCAGCAGGAGACCATGTCCAGGCTGGACAGTTGCCAGGCCAGTCTCGACTCATGCATCGACTCCAGGGAGAAGGTGAAACAGGAATATGCCGCGCTGAAACAGGATGCTGCCGACATTTTCAAGTTGAAAAGCCGCCTTGAAGAGGCCGAGAAGGAGCTGAGAGAACTCAAAAGGGATTTCGTGACCGTCAAGAAGGAAAACGCCATGCTCAAGAATGGCCAGCGGATAAAGTGGTTCATGGCCGGGGCCGCGGTCCTGCTGGCGGGGTGGATAATAGGGATGGTGACCGGCAGGGGAAGGAAGCGCCGCTCCACCCTCCTGTGAATCAACCGAGTTCCCCTATACTCTCTCCCCTGACCTCCTTCCTGACCCTCTCGCTCCTGGAGACCACATCCTTCCAGGAGACGGTATCAAGCCGCCACAGAGCCGGACGAAAATCGCCCTGTAGGCCAGCAAGGGGTGCCAGCAGCTTCTCCTCCACACCGTTCTGCTCCATGAATTCTATCAGTTCAGATCCTTCCATCCCTCCTCCAGTTTCGGCCAGTCTCGCCATCAGGTCCGGCAGCCTACCGCTATTTGCCACCGCCACAACAACGCCGATGAGGAGCGTGGAGCCCGAGACCGCCGCAAGGCCTGCGGCACGAAGGGCATAGCTGTTTCCATTGAATGAGACCGCCAGCCCCCCTCCTTGCCGAACCAGCTCCAGGGCCTGCACGTCGGTGATACTATCCCCGAAATAGAGGCACGCATCGAGGGGAGCCCCCGTCCTGCGCCTGCCAGCCTCCACGGCCCTGGCCTTTTCCTCGCCACCAACAGGATTCACCTCCTCCAGCATTCTGCCTATGGCCATAGCGGGGATCTCGTCCCAGAATATGGCATCCAGACGCTGCAAGACCTCATCGTGTCCAGGGGCCAGGACCACTCCACCATCGCTGCCCTCATCCTTCCAGTCCAGAATGGGCATGGAGCAGATCTCGGAGGCCAGGGCCACAAGCCTCTTCCTCTCCTGATCTGACATGGGATATGAATCCATGTCCACCTCGGTGCAGAAGACGTTTTCCAGGGAGAAGCCGGTTGACCTACAGAGCGCCTCGAGATAGGGCCTATAACTCGTACTTATGATGAAGGAAGGGGCAACCTCTGCAATATAGGACAGCATGGCAGTGGCGCCTGGAAGCAATATTAGACTCCTCTCCGAGAACTCTTCCATGATTTTGTTGGTGGCTCCATAGGCCCTCAGAAATGGCAGGACCAGCTTCAGTGTGTCACCCGCCTTGTATCCCGGTTTCCCGACCACGTCCGCGAGATAGTCGTCGTACTTGCTGACCCGGGCGAAGAAACCGCCACCGTCAGGTATCAATTCCTGACACAGTTCAAAGGCGTTATCGTTCTGGGTTATGGGGCCCTCGCAATCTATGTTGATCTGCACCGTTTCCTCCTTTTAAGCCTTGATCTCCAATCGCTCCACCAAGGTGTCGGCGAAATTGAGCAGGAAGTCCCTCTGGGGCTGGGTGGCGTGTTGGATACACTGGCATCTAAGCCTCTCTCGGGTCCTCACCAGAAGCTCCAGCTTGAGCCAGGAGTCGCCCAGCTCGGCGGCAAAGTAGAAGGGAGCGCACTCTTTGTGGTCCACCTGTATGCCAGAGAGGAGATCGTCGGGAATCCTGAGCCAGTAAAGGCCATCTATGCCAGAGGGCTCACACTGCTCCTCCAGATAGGAGCGGATAGCATCTACCTCTTGCCTCTTAAGCTCATCTATAATGTATTGTCTCATCTGCCTTCCCCTTGAGCTTCTCCCTCAAATCCAATATCTTTCCTGCCCATGCGGCATCCATACGTCTCAGGCGAAGAATATCCACTGGACCCGGCCCCTGCGTTGCGGGAAAACTCCGGCGAACCGGTCCTCCTCCTGTTCGAGACCAGCAGGGCCACGGCCCTGGAAAATAAAACATATCTCTTCAAAAGGCCAGTGGAGATAATAACTGCCAACAGGCCCGAAGATGCGCCTGAACTCTACCGTAAGATGGAAGATGCCCTGTCCAGGGGCCTTTTCCTGGCAGGATGGTTCCAGTACGAGTGGGGTTATGCCCTCCATCCCGGCCTCCGGCCGCTGCTCGACGTAAAACGCCCTGCTGGCCCGCTGGTCTGGCTCGGGGTCTTTCGTGCTCCAGAGGTGTTGACCGGCAGCCCGGCCATCCCTGTAGTGGACCCAGGGGCGCAAGAGAGGATCAGAAACCTGGAGCTTCTTGACATAACAAGGCAGAAATATCTGGAGGCAGTGAACGCGGTCAAGGAGTACATAGCAAGCGGCGACACATACCAAGTCAACTACACGGTCAGGGCCAAGTTCACCTACGACTACAACCCTGTAGAGCTCTATCTCGCCCTAAGGGCATCACAGGCGGTATCCTACTCGGCCTTCATAAAGATGGACAGCCGCTACATCATTTCGCTATCTCCGGAGCTCTTCTTCAGGATAGATGGCGAGAGAATCATGTCGCGTCCCATGAAGGGTACCGCGCCCAGGGGGAGATGGAGTGGAGAGGATGCGGCCATAGCCGCACAACTCGCTAAAGATCCCAAGAACCGGGCCGAAAACGTAATGATTGTAGATCTCATCAGGAACGACATTGGAAGGTTGAGCCGAACGGGAACGGTAACGGTCCCGGAACTCTTCACTGTAGAGCGCTATAACACCCTATTCCAGATGACATCAACCGTAACCGGAGAGCTGGAGACAAGGCAGTGGGACCGTATTCTCGAGGCGCTGTTCCCATGCGGCTCCGTGACAGGCGCTCCAAAGATCAGGACCATGGAGATCATCGCAGAGCTGGAGAACTCGCCGAGGGGGGTCTACACTGGAGCGGTGGGATTCATCAAACCCTCTGGAGATGCGGTATTCAACGTGGCCATAAGGACCATAGAACTCCAGGACTCCAAGGGCATACTGGGCATAGGAAGCGGCATAACCATAGGCTCCGACCCTGGGCTGGAATTTGAAGAATGCAAGCTAAAGGCTAAATTTATCGAAAAAAAATTCGAAGAGTTTTCCCTGATAGAGACCCTGTTGTTCCAGCCGGTGGGCAGCGGCCTGGATGGTTATTCCCTCTTGGACCTCCACCTCTCAAGAATGGCTGCATCCGCCCATTACTTCTCCTTCCCATTCAACGAAACCAAACTCCTGGAAGAGTTGCGGAATCTCGCAGCGGCCATGAATGCCGCAGGGCGTCCATGCAAGGTGAGGTGCCTTCTGGACAGGGCCGGAGGCCTTACCCTCGCATGGCAGCCCCTCGAAGAGGTGCGGGAGCCTGTGAAGATCTCCCTCGCACCAGGACATGTGGATTCGAAGGACCCGTTTCTCTACCACAAGACCACAAACCGGAAGCGGTTCGACGGATTATCCGCGAGGGCCAGACAGAAGGGCCTCTTCGACTACATCTCGACCAATGAGGCCGGCCAACTTACCGAGGGCAGCTTCACCACCATCTTTGTAGAGCGTGACGGGCAACTTCTCACGCCTGCCCTGGAGTGCGGGCTCCTTCCCGGCACTCTGCGGCAGCAGCTCCTGGAGCAGGGGAAGGCGAGCGAGGCCATCCTCTTCCCAGAAGACCTGAATCAGGCCCATGCGGTATATGTGGGCAACAGCGTCAGAGGGCTGCTCAGGGCAGTTGTGGTCAACCGCTCACAGTGAGCAACTCTCTCCTGGCTGCAACACTTCGACCTCCACCGAGAGCCCCAGCCCCTCTATCTCTCTGACGAAATCCTCAGGCGTGCCTGTAAGCACTGGAAAGCTGCCGTAATGCATGGGTATCACCCGCTTGCACCCAAGCAGCCTGCATGCATGGGCGGCCTCCCGCGGCCCCATGACGTAGTGGCTTCCTATGGGAAGGAGGGCGACATCAGGAGAGTAGATCTCGCCGATCAGGGACATGCCGCTGAATATAGCCGTATCTCCTGCATGATACAGTGATTTCCCGCCGGGCAAGGTCACCACGAAACCGGCTGCCTCCCCTCCATAGACAAGTTCGTGTCCCTCCTGGATGGAGGAGCTGTGTACCGCCGGTGTCATGGTCACCGCCACACCCTTGGTTACATATGTGCCGCCTATGTTCATCCCCGTGACGTTGGGCAGCCCCTTGGAGAGCAGATACTGCTGGATCTCGTGGATAGAGACCACTTCGCACGAGGCAGAGGTGGCCATCTCTATGCAGTTGCCCAGATGATCGCCATGAGCATGGGTTACAAGGAGCAGATCGGCATCTCGATCTATCTCCACGCCCGATGCCTGCGGGTTGTCCAGCCACGGGTCTATCCAAATCTTCAACCCCCTATCCGTGGTTATCTTGAATGCCGAATGGCCGTAAAACGTGATCTCATGCCCCATGAATTTCCTCCTGCCACTGAAATATTTTCACTCTCCATTACCATTTTCCTGATTTCACCTGGCCCGAACAAGAGACGGGAAAAGATGGTCTCCTCCAGCTTCTCCACCTGGACCTGAAGCCGGCGCAGCCGCTTCAAGGCCTCCTGTTTTATTCCGTACCTCAGGACTATATCCTCGAACCTCTCTTCCAGGGAGACGATTTCGGTGTGACGCACCCGCTTGTCCGCATAATGTACCACAGTGACCTCATCTATGATGTCACAGGCATTCCCTTCAGGGAGGCGGACATGATAACGCACTATCTCTCCGAGCCTATCAAACCCCATGCCCTCCAGAAGCACCGCCCCCATCTCCGCGTGATCGCCCTTGCCCTCGAAAGAGTGGTGTTTGGCCACGTCGTGGAGCAACCCTCCTGCCCTCAGCACCGCGACATCGAGGGACTCGCCCGCAGCATTCAAGTGTTTTCCCAGGAGTACGGCCACGTCGGCGACCACCATGCTGTGCTCAACCACGTGACCTGGAACCCCCTCCCTCTCCAGCAACCTGAGACACTCCTCTGTGCCGGGAACCCGTATGCTCTTCATGCCCGAAGTTTATAAAGAAAGGTGAAGCGTGGCAACACTGCACACTTCACGGGAAAATAGAATAATATCAACAAAAATTCCAAAAATGGCTATTTTCATGAAATATGGCCGCCCCCACCCAACTTCTTACTTTTTTTCGTGAAAATGAAATAAATTAATAGCATTTTTTAACAACAAGGAGCCATCTTCTCTTTTTGAAATCGAAAGAAAAAAAGAGATCTGACGAGAGAACCTCATGGCGGCCGGCGTGTCATAACCCCTTGTATCTACGT
>WFVQ01000221.1 GCA_015491585.1 Deltaproteobacteria bacterium | reverse complement strand
CGGTGCTACAGCTCCCCTCCGGGTCCACCCCGTCGTAGAGGCCCCTGTTGCCCTCGATCACCGCCAGGTCGCAACCGGCCGCCCGGTGGGCGAAGAGGGAGAGTATCGTCTCCGATGACATGAGGTAGGGGTCGAGGTTGGTGCACTCCCCCCTGCCGGCGCACCCGAGCCATCGGGCATCTATATAGTCCGGCCCTTTCTTGAAGACCGCAGCCCTGTGTCCCTGGTTGGTGAGGTGGCGGATGAGGCCCAGGGTGAATATGGTCTTGCCGGCGCCGCCCCTCACACCGGCCACCACCAGCCGCGGGACCGAACATCGGGATGAAATAAATGAGTGTTCATTCATTTTTGGTGTCCGTTCTACTTCTCCTGCTCCGGGAAAGGGGTTATTTTGAAGGCGGAGGCAGGCATGTACATCTACCACGAGTTTCTGGTGAAGGCCAATAGCCTCGACGAGGCCATAGCCACGGTGCAGCGTTTTCTGCGGCTGTACGAACTGGTCTGTTACGATGAGGTGGTGGTCTTGTCGGAGCGGTGCCTCAGGGGGTGGGATGAAGACTTTCCCGCCCGGATAGAGGCGGCCGAGGCGGAGAACCGGAGGGTGGTCAACTCCTGATAGAGGAGTTGAAGGGCGCCGGCGTGGCGAATATGGATTCTATTTCCTTGATCCCTCAAGGTTTTGAGAGCAAGATATTCCACACCTTGGCCCACATGCTCGACGGGTTCTTCGGGCCCGACTCCAGTTTCTTCAATCTGGTGGAGGATTCCCACTGGGTCTCCAAGGGGCTTCTCGGGGAGTTGAAGGCCAGACCTGAGGACTATTGGCTCGTGGCGATAGAGGGCCGTTTTTCCGCCGAGTTCCAGGGCTTCGAGGCCAAATCCCCCCACGCCCTGCGTAAGCGGATGGGGTGAGGCCGGTGCCGATTGCGTCTTGACACCCAAGCGTAATCAGAATATAGACTTAGGCACTTTCTGAATCGCAATTCAGGGGAGGGAGAGAGGCCGTTATGGCAACCGATGCGTCGCCGTTGCGCGAAATCCTTGAGCGTGAGCACCCCACCATAGTAGAGAGGTGGCTGGAGGCGATCCTGGCGACCTACCCTGAAGATTCCGCCCGTTTTCTCAAGAATCAGAGGGATCAGTTCGCAAATCCTGTGGGTACCACCCTGTCGCGCGAGCTCCACTCCGTGTTCGATGAGCTGGTGCGCGGGGAGACCGCTGAGTCCACCCGGGAGTTTCTCGATCGGATAATTAGGATCCGGGCGGTCCAGGACTTCTCGCCGGCTGCTGCCCTTGCCTTCGTCTTCGATCTGAAGCAGATAGTCCGTGAGCTGATCATGGATGAGGTGAGGGAGAAGGGGCTCCTGGACGAGCTGGCCCGGTTCGAGGCCCGGATAGACGAGATGGGGCTGCTGGCCTTCAACGTCTATATGGAGTGCCGTGAGAAGCTCTACGAGCTGCGGGTCCAGGAGGTCAAGAAGGGGGCCTACCTGCTGCTCAAGAAGGCGGAGATGATAGTGGAAACTCCCTCCGGGGAGTCTGAGCCCGTAATGTAGTCAGAGGAGCGAGAATATGAGAATTTTAGTTCCTTTAGCAGCGGTGATCGGTTTGGCGTTGATCGCCTGGGGAGGGGTGGCCATCCACCTGAACTTCTTTTTCGGGGTGGTGGTGCCCTATGCGGCGGCACTGGTCTTCATTGTTGGGTTCATCGCGCGGGTGGTCAACTGGGGCAAGTCCCCGGTGCCGTTCAAGATACCTACCACCTGCGGCCAGCAGAAGAGTATGGACTGGGTGCCCCACAGCAAGTTCGACAACCCCTATACCCCGGGCCAGGTGGTGGTCAGGATGTTCCTGGAGGTCCTCTTCTTCCGTTCTCTCTTCAGGAACCTGAAGGGTGAGCTCCGGAGCGGGCCGAGCCTGGTCTACGGGCCTACCAAATGGCTCTGGCTCTCCGGCATCCTCTTCCACTGGTCCTTCTTCCTCATTTTCATCCGCCATGCCAGGCTATTCGTCCAGCCGGTTCCGGCCTTTATCCATCAGCTCGACATCGTCGACGGGATGTTCCAGATCTGCGCCCCGCCCATCTATATAACAGACCTCTTGATCCTCCTGGGCGTTACGGCGCTGTTCCTCAGGAGGGTGGTGATCCCCCAGGTGCGGTACATCTCTCTGGCCAACGACTACTTCCCTCTCTTCCTGATCCTGGGCATCGTTCTCACCGGCATGACCATGCGTTATGTGGAGCGGGTGGATATCGTCAGCGTGAAGGCGCTGGCCCAGGGCCTTGCATCCTTCCATCCCGTGGTTCCCAAGGGGATAGGCGCCATCTTCTACGTCCACCTCTTCCTGGTCTGCACGTTGGCGGTCTATTTCCCGTTCAGCAAGCTGATGCACATGGGTGGCGTCTTCTTGAGCCCCACCAGGAATATGCCCAACAACAACAGGGCTGTGCGCCATATCAATCCGTGGAATCCGAAGGTCAAGCTCCACACCTACGAGGAGTGGGAGGCGGAGTTCAGGGATAAACTCATCGAGGCAGGAATACCATTGGATAAGGAATAAGAGCCATGGCGAAGATACCCAAACCAAGCGAACTCATCCATATCGATCACAAGCCACCCAAGAAGGAGTGGATGGATGTGCCGGTGGAGTTCAAGCCCGGCACCTGGAGCTATCCGGCTAAGCCCAAGAATCTCGAGATTCTCGACATGCCCAATCCCAGGGAGTGGTCGCCGGCCGATGAGGACTGGAAGCTCCCGGAGGATTGGAAGGAGATAGTGCTGGAGGGCTTCCGCGACAGGCTCCAGCGTTTCAGGCCCCTGAAGCTCTTCATGGACATCTGCGTCCGCTGTGGCGCCTGTGCAGACAAGTGCCACTACTTCATCGGCTCGGGGGATCCCAAGAACATGCCGGTGCTCAGGGCGGAGCTCATGCGGTCGGTCTACCGGGGCGAGTTCACCAAGGTGGGCAAGATGCTCGGCAGGCTGGCCGGGGCCAGGGAGCTGACCTATGACGTCTTGAAGGAGTGGTTCTACTACTTTTATCAGTGTACCGAGTGCCGGCGCTGTTCGGTCTTCTGCCCGTATGGGATCGATACCGCCGAGATCACCATGATGGCCCGCGAGATCCTGAACCTCGTGGGGTGTAACATCAACTGGGTCCTGGAGCCGGCGGCCAACTGCTTCAAGATAGGAAACCACATCGGTATCCAGCCCCACTCCCTGAAGGACAT
>WFVQ01000220.1 GCA_015491585.1 Deltaproteobacteria bacterium | reverse complement strand
TCCCTGGCCAGGGAGGGGGCGGAGGTGGAGCAGACCTCAGAGGGACTGAGGGCAGCGGTGGCTGAGGCGGCGGAGTCCTTGGCCGCTGCTAAGAGGCGTCTGGCATCCCAGGAGGAGGAGTTGGAGAGGTGCAGGGCGGAGTGTGGTGAGCTGGAGGAGCGGTTGCGTGGTGTGAGGCGGTCTCTCGATGCCATGAGGGCGGAGATGGGTGAGAAGGAGACGGCCAGGAGACGCCTGGAATCCCGTCTCCATTCGGTCAAGCTGGAGCTGGCCAAGGTCACGGAGCAGAAGCGGTCCATCCAGTCCATCTGTTTCGATGATTTCCGTGAGGACATCGCAGTGCGGTGTGAGGAGTGGTTGATCGAGGGAATGGACGGGGAGGCGATTTCCAGTGAGCTGGCGGGAATCAAAGAGGAGATAGAGGGGCTGTTGCCGGTGAATCTGACCGCCTTCGAGGAGTACGAGGCCCTTGAGAAGCGTTTGGCTTACCTCGAGGAGCAGAGGCAGGATCTGGAGGGTTCCATTGCTGACCTGCGTAGCGCGATCAGGCGCATAAACGCCACCTGCAGGGAGAAGCTGTCCGATGCCCTGGAGAAGGTGAACGCCAACCTGGCAGAGGTCTTTCCCCTGCTCTTCAACGGCGGCACGGCGAGGCTGGTGGTCCAGGAAGAGGAGGACATCCTGGAGGCCGGCGTGGAGTACATGGTCCAGTTGCCGGGCAAGAGGCTCCAGCACCTCGGCCTCCTCTCCGGCGGGGAGAAGGCCCTGGCGGCCCTCGCCCTCATATTCGCGTTCTTCTTCCTGAGAAGCAGCCCTTTCTGCCTCCTGGACGAAGTAGATGCGCCCTTGGACGACGCCAACACCGTCAGGTTCACCAGGCTCCTGAAGACCATAGCCCAGAGGTGTCAGGTGATTCTAATCACCCACAACCAGAGGGTGATGGAGGCCGCCGACACCCTCTTCGGCGTCACTATGGAGGAGAGCGGAGTCTCCAAGCTGGTCTCGGTGGACCTGGTCGAGGGATAGGGATCAGAGCCACCTGGTGAAGGAGTCCACTGGATCGCGGCCAGGGCGCAGGCCGTTGGCGGGGGAACCCATGTCCGGATAGCCGAGGGACAGGCCGAGCACCAGCCGTTTTTCCGCGGGTATGCCGAGGAACTCCTTTGTCTGGGCCGCGTAGTCCGTGGCGAAGGCCTGGGGTACGGTTCCAAGCCCCTTGGCGTGCGCCGCCAGCATGAAGGACTGGGCGAACAGGCCGAGATCGAAGAGGGACCACTGAGAGAGTGAGCCCTCCTGGAATAGGTATACCGCCGCTGGCGCGCCGTAGAAGGCGAAGTTGGCCTTTTTGGCCTTGCGTATCACCGCCGGGTCCGAGAGGTCTATGCCCGTGGCCTCTGCCCTCATCCTGTAGAGCTCCTGTATGCGTGCCGCCTCCGGTCCGGGCCAGCTCTCCGGCTCAGGGATGTCCGGGGTGGGTTTCTCTCCGCGCTCCAGGAGTTCAATGAGAAGGGCGGTGAGCTCTTCCTTTTTCCTGCCGGTGAGCACCACCACCTCCCACGGCTGGCTGTTCTTGTAGGAGGGCGCCCATCTGGCTGCGTCGAGTATCTCTTCGATCACTTCGCGCTCCACAGGCCTGTCGAGAAATGCCCTTATGCTCTGCCTTCCGACTATGCATTCCAGTGCGTCCATCTTGACCTCCATACCAGGCGCCGGGAGGGCGCCGGCTGTTTGCGGCCAGGCCAGGAGGTGGCCTGGTTCATTCAACAATATTATGATGTAACAGGCGCGGGGGCAACGGCGGCGGGGTGGCCGCTTCTTGACTGGACAGCGGCCATGTGTTAATAGTTGTGCCGCTCGTGGGGCTGTAGCTCAGTTGGGAGAGCGCGTGAATGGCATTCACGAGGTCAGCGGTTCGATCCCGCTCAGCTCCACCAAACAGGACGATTGCAGGGAGGGCCTGAAAAGGGTTTTTCCTGAGGAAAGGGCTTCTGCACATTTCCGGCCTTCTTCACTGGCAGAAGCCCTTTTTGCTTTGGTGCCCAATGGAAGAGAGACTCACCAGCAAAGAGCGGGAACTGGTCCTTAAGGCCTCCAAGGAGATAGTGATCAAGTTCATCGAGATGGGCAAGGTCACCCCTTCCACCTTCTCCAACGTCTTCAGAAAGGTCTTCGAGTCCGTCGAGGATTCCATGCGGCGGAAATAATTTTTTCTCAATTAATCGTTCGTTAAAGAATGAACAATCATTCATGTTTTCCCTTGACAGATCGTTGTAACTGAAATATATGTGGAGCGACCAATGGCGAAGGCCCTGAGAAGAGGGTTTTGTTATTAATTTCACAATCTTGCTACTGAATGGCAATTCGGTGGCAGTCTCGGTCTTTGCCGAGAGGAGGGGAGCGCATGATGAGTGGGTTCGAGACCATCGTCATGTACTTGGGGATGTCGCTGGTGGCCGTTCTCGGTATGCTGGCGATATCGGCGGCCCTGGGGCCACTGAGGCCCAAGCCCGGGAAGACAACCACCTACGAATGCGGCGTCCCGCTGCTTGATCCCGCCCGAAAGCGCTACGACGTCAAATACTATCTGGTCGCGGTGCTCTTTCTGGTGTTTGACCTGGAGACGGTTCTAATCTATCCCTTGGCGGTCCGTTATCGTACCCTGGCCCAACACGGCTGGGGTATTTTTTTTGAGGTGTTCATCTTTGTGGCGGTGCTTCTGGCAGGGCTCCTCTACGCTGTGAAGAAGCGGGCCATCGAGTGGGACTAAGGAGAGAGAAATGGGTTTTCAGGCCTACGTCGGTCAGGGTTGGGTCCTGTCCAAGTTAGAGCAGTTGATCAACTGGGGCCGCAGCCGCTCCCCGTGGCCATTGCCTTACGGGACCGCTTGCTGCGGCATCGAGATGATGGCCGCCCTGGCGTCGGGCTACGACATGGCGAGGTTCGGTGCCGAGCGGCCGAGCTTTTCGCCCAGGCAGGCCGACGTCCTCATAGAGGCAGGCACCATCACCAAGAAGATGGTGCCGGTGCTCCGCCGCATCTATGACCAGATGGCGGAGCCCAAGTGGGTGATCGCTATGGGTGCCTGCGCGTGCAGTGGGGGCGTGTTCCGCACCTACTCCACGTTGCAGGGCATAGACCAGGTCATCCCGGTGGACGTTTATGTGCCGGGCTGTCCTCCCAGGCCGGAAGGTTTGATATACGCCCTCCTCCAGCTCATGGAGAAGATCAAGCAGGATCATCCCCTCTATCCCCAGCTCGCAGAGCTGAAAAAGGGAGTCTGATCATGGATTTCCAGGAAAGAGTAAAGGCTTGCGTGGGAGACGACCTCGTCTCCATGACCGAGTTCAGGGGCGACGTGTCGGTCACGGTCCCGAGGACCAGGATCGTGCAGGTCCTGACCAGGCTGAAGGAGGCCGAGGGGCTGAAGTTCGACTTTCTCAGCGACCTGTTCGGGGTTGACAACAGCGCCCTGGGCAAGGGGAAGAAGAAGGGCAAGAAGGAGGATGAAGAGGCGCCGGCCGCTCCTAAGCCTCCCAGGTACGAGGTGGTCTATCTGCTGCTCTCTATCGAGTACAACCACCGCCTGATGGTGAAGGTGCAGGTGGAGGAGGGGCAGATGGAGGTCCCCACTGTAACGTCGATATGGAAAGCGGCAAACTGGCCCGAGCGGGAGGTCTTCGACATGTTCGGGATCAGGTTCAAAGGGCATCCCAACATGAAGAGGCTGTTGATGTGGGACGGCTTCCCTGCCCATCCCTTGAGGAAGGATTATCCGCTGGAGGGCGAGGGCGAGGAGCGCCGCCTCGTCTATGGCGACGCTTAGGCGTTGCGCCGGGCAGCCGGTTCCGCGGGGCCAGGCCCCGCGTCCGAGAGGCAAACCAGGGTTCGCCGGGAGGAGAAAGTGAGCAGACAGCTTGATGCCCAGGCAGGGCACGGAACAGGCGATTTCGTCACCATAAACATCGGTCCTTCCCATCCCGCCATGCACGGGACTCTGAGGGTCGTGGCCCTCACCGACGGCGAGACTATAGTAGAGGCCGATCCCGAGATCGGCTATCTCCACCGCGGGGTGGAGAAGCTGGCCGAGAACCTCACCTACCATCAGTTCATCCCCATCACCGACCGTCTCAACTACTGCTCGGCCATAACCAACAACGTGGCCTACGAGATGGCGGTCGAGAAGCTCATGGGGATAGAGATACCTGACAAGGCCAAGGTGATTCGCTCCATCATGATGGAGCTGGCCAGGATATCCGATCACATAGTCTGCGTGGGGATCCTGGGCGTCGATCTCGGCGCATTCACTCCCTTCTTCTATCTATTCATCCAAAGGGAGGAGCTGTACGAGATATTCGAGTGGTACAACGGCGCCAGGCTCACCAACACCTTCGGCAGGATAGGCGGGGTTGAGGCCGACTTGCCAGAGGACTTCGAGGAGCGGTGGCGGAGGCTGGTCCCCAATCTCAGGAAGGCCATCGACGAGACCGACAAGCTCCTTACCCACAACCGTATATGGATGGACAGGACCATAGGGGTCACCGCATTCTCCGCCGAGGATGCGTTGAACTGGGGCTTCACCGGCCCCTGCCTGAGGGCCTGCGGTGTGAAGCGGGATCTCAGGAAGGACGAGCCCTATTACCTTTACGATCAGCTCTCCTTCGAGGTGCCGGTGGGCAAGCACGGCGACGTGTTCGACCGGTATATGGTCAGGATGATCGAGATGGAGGAGTCCATCAAGCTGGTAGACCAGTTGCTCAAGATATACAAGGAGTTCGGGCCGGACGATCCTCTCATGGCCAAGGTCCCCAAGGTGCTCAAGGGGCCGGAAGGGGAGGTGTATGCCGCCATCGAGTCCCCCAACGGCGAGCTCGGCTTCTATGTGAAGGGCGACGGCAGCGACAAGCCGTACAGGGTCAAGATCAGGCCGCCCTGTTACATGGTCTATCAGGCATTTCCTGAACTGGTGAAGGGCGAGATGGTGGCCGACCTCATCGCCTGCCTCAGCAGCCTGAACATCATCGCCGGAGAGTTGGACCGGTAGGAGGCGCCCATGAACGACTGGGTTATAGCTCTCATAAAAGTGGTATTCATCTGGACCTGGACCTTGATCATCGCCACCATCATGACCTGGGTGGAGAGGCGCGGCTCCGCCATGATCCAGGACAGGCTGGGGCCTAACAGGGCAGGGCCGTTCGGGCTCTTCCAGCCCCTGGCCGATGGAATAAAGCTCTTCACCAAGGAGGACATAATTCCGGAGAAGGCCCACAAGATACTCTTCAACCTCGGGCCTATACTCTTCGCGCTTCCAGCCTTTTCCGCCTATGCGGTGGTCCCTTTCGGGGATAAGATCGTGATAGGAGGCAAGGAGATTCTGCTCCAGGTGGCCGATGTCAACGTCGGTTTCCTATATATAGTGGCTGTGGGCTCCATGGCCGTCTATGGAATCGTGGTCGGCGGCTGGGGTTCCAACAACAAGTATTCCATCCTCGGCGGCCTCCGCTCCACGGCGCAGCTCATCTCTTACGAGGTGCCCTGGGGTATAGTCCTGCTCACCACGGTGATGGTCTATGGAACATTCAGCTTGCGGGAGATCTCTCTCGCCCAGCAGGGCACCTTTCTGGGCTTCCTGCCCAACTGGGGCATCTTCAAGCAGCCCCTGGGCTTCATACTGTTCATAGTCACCGCCTACGCCGAGGCCAACAGGGTGCCGTTCGACCTGCCAGAGGCCGAGAGCGAGATCGTGGCCGGCTACCATACTGAGTACGGCTCCATGCGGCTGGGCCTCTATCTGTTCGGCGAGTACGTGAACATGTACACGCTTGCGGCCCTGATGGTGACGCTCTTCTTCGGCGCATGGCACCTTCCCTATGTGGACATGAGCAAGTTCCTGTCGCCGTTCGCCTACGGGATTGCGTCGTTCCTGGTCTTCTTCGCCAAGGTGGCCTTCTTCCTCTGGCTCTTCGTGTGGGTGAGGTGGACGGTCCCCAGGTTCAGGTATGACCAGGTCATGGGGTTGGGCTGGAAGGCGCTCATACCGCTGGCATTGGCCAATCTGTTCATAACTGCCTTGGTGGTCCAGTTGACCGTTTAGGAGAGAACCATGGCAAGACCTGTTGTTGAAAAGAAGTACTCCTTCACGGAGAGGATCTATCTCTATGAGATCGTCAAGGGGCTCGGGCTGACCTGGAAGCACTTCGTCAAGAACTTCACGGCCTCCTTGAAGCGCGGCCCTCACACGGTCCCAACGTGCTGGCAGTATCCCGAGGACCGGCGCGAGATCTCTCCCATATTCCGGGGTGAGCATCTGCTGCTCCTGGACGAGCAGGGGCGGGAGAAGTGCGTGGGATGCGGCATGTGCGCCAGGGCATGTCCTGCCAAGTGCATCACTGTGAAGCGCGGCAAGGTGGCCGAGGGCGAGGAGTCGCGTTATGCGGGCAAGACCTATTGTGAGGAGTTCCAGATAGACTTGCTCCGCTGCATATTCTGCGGCTTCTGCGAGGAGGCCTGCCCCAAGGGGGCCATCGCCCTGGGCAAAGGTTACGAGCTGGCCAGGTACACCCCGGGCGAGTGCCAGTTGACCAAGGAGAAGATGCTTGCCAACTACCGGCGCGAGAAGGAGCTCGGGATCCTCAAGCCCCCGCGCAAGCCTGTGCCGGTGGCCGGAGCCGCCAAGGAGGCCGCCGCCAAGGCAAAAGGGGCGGATGAAGGAAAAGCCAAGGACTGATTACAGGGGAGAGCAATGGACGTCTATTTTCTCTTGTTTGCTGCAATTTCCGTAGTGGCCGGGCTGTTCACCGTGACCGCCAAGGATGCGCTGCCGAGCGCGATGGGATTGCTTACGGTGTTCATCTCCCTGGCGGCCCTCTATCTCCACCTGAACGCCCCGCTCCTGGCCATATTCCAGGTCACGATCTACGCCGGGGCCATACTGGTCCTGATGGTGTTCGTCATCATGCTACTGATGAGCCCTGGAGACGAGATGCAGGAGTACCAGCCCAACGTGGCGTACAGGGGGCTGGGCGCCATCCTCAGCGTCATCCTCCTCGGGCTCGTGGGAGTGGCCGTCAAGGGGATTTCAGACGTGGTGCAGGCCAGGCAGCTTCCCGACGGGTTCGGGACTCCGGGCCAGTTCGGAAATCTGATGTTCAAGGACTTCCTCCTCCATTTCGAGGTGGTGTCCATACTCCTTCTGGTGGCGCTGGTCGGCGGCATCTACCTGGCCAAGAAGGATGTCAATTAGGATGGAGGGGCCATGTTAGAGCAATATGTTGTGCTTTCATGCATTCTGTTCGCCATCGGGGCGATGGGCTTCCTCACCAGGAGGAACGCCGTGGTCCTGTTCATGTCCATAGAGCTGATGTTGAACTCCGTGAACCTGATGCTCGTTGCCTTTTCACGCTTCAGGGCGGACATGGCCGGGCAGGTGATGGTCCTGTTCATCTTCGCCGTGGCTGCGGCAGAGGTTGCGGTGGGGCTGGCCCTGCTGATCTCCCTCTTCCGCCATGTGCGGGATGTGGACGTCACCAGATTCAATCTGCTCAAGTGGTAGGGTACAGAGATAGAAGTCGGGAGTAGCTAATGGAACGCTATCTGTTTTTGATACCGCTTTTCCCCTTTTTGGGTTTCCTGATCAACGGCCTGTTAGGCAAGCGCC
>WFVQ01000219.1 GCA_015491585.1 Deltaproteobacteria bacterium | reverse complement strand
TAGAGTACTTTCTTTTGGCAGTAACTGTGCAAGCTAAAGTAAATACAGAGCGGGCCAAAGAGGTTGCCGATTTATATGAGAAAATGAAGGAAACGATTCAGGAAGTCAGCAAAACAAAATCTTCGATTCGCATTCAAGATTTTCTATTTTCTAAAATAATGTTTCAGACTCCAGACTTTACGAAAGCATCCGGTTTATCCAAGCCGCATGCGGCGAGAGTGCTCAAGAAACTCATGCAGCACAACATAGTAAAAATGGTTTCACCGGCCAGAGGGCGCAAACCGGCAGTGTATGGTTTTTCGGCGTTAATGGAAATAATAGAGAGCAAACAAAGCGCTGCACCTGACCGCCATTCCGCTGTGCTCCATCTCGGCAGGTGAGATTTTTGTCGATAACTCACATGGGAGGGACCCAGTGGCCATGGAGACACCTTCGTTCTGGATACTGCCGGTTGCAGCCTATCTGTTAGGCTCCGTCCCCTTCGGGCTGGTGATAGGGCGGTTTAAGGGGGTTGACATTAGGCGGCACGGGAGCGGCAACATCGGCGCCACCAACGTGGCGCGCGTGGTGGGGAAAGGGTATGGGCTGCTGACCCTGCTTCTGGATTTTCTGAAGGGTATGGTGCCGGTCATCGTGGCGTCCAGAACAGGAGGGGCGGAGATGGCGGCCATGACCGGCAGTGCTGCGGTGCTGGGACACTGCTTTTCTGTATGCCTCCGGTTCAGGGGAGGGAAGGGGGTAGCTACTGCCGCCGGCGTCTTCGCCGCTGTGTCTCTGCCTTCGCTATGCGTTGCACTGG
This sequence comes from Deltaproteobacteria bacterium, assembly GCA_015491585.1. Lineage (GTDB taxonomy): Bacteria > Desulfobacterota > Dissulfuribacteria > Dissulfuribacterales > S140-46 > S140-46. The sequence goes on along the minus strand of WFVQ01000219.1, from coordinate 5,921 downwards.
CGGTCTTCGCCGGGGCCGTGTGGGCTACGGGCTATGTCTCCGCCGGTTCCTTGGCAGCAAGCATTGCGCTGCCTGTTGCGCTCTATTTTTTCCAGCCCGATCCCTGGCTTCTCGGCATGGGCGGCCTCCTCGCAGCCGTGGTGTGGTTCAAGCACAGGGACAATATCCGCCGCCTTCTAAGGGGTGAGGAGAAAGGTATAGGAAATAAGTGAATGGCAGGGTTCACTCCTCGCCAACGGTGATGGAGAGGTCCTTGATCTTTCTGTGAAGGTGGCGTGGCGCTATTCCGATGGCCTCCGCCGTTCTCTTCACGTTGCCGCCGAATTCCTTAAGCTTCCTTTCGAGATAGGCCTTCTCGAACAGGGCCTTTGCCTCCTTGAAGTTTGGACAGTCGAGCCAACGCGGCACCGTTCCCCTGGGGCCCTGGGCTCCTGCAGCAGAGATGGTGCGGAATGGTGGGGGGAGATCCTCGACAGTAATCGTCTCTCCCCGGGACAGGATCACTAATCTCTCGATGAGGTTCTTGAGCTCTCTCACGTTTCCGGGCCAGCTATAGCCTTTGAGTGCCTCGATGACCTCGGGCGAGAGGCGTTTGATACCACATCCGATCCTTGTGGCGTACTCCTCCAGAAAGTGGGTGGCAAGGAGCCCGATGTCCTCCTTCCTCTCCCTGAGAGGAGGCACGACCACCGGGATCACGTTGAGCCGGAAGTAGAGGTCCTCCCTGAACCTTCCCGCCTTTATCTCCTCTTCCAGGTCCTTGTTGGTGGCGGCCAGTATCCTCACGTCCACTGCTATAGTCTTGCTGCCGCCCACACGTTCGAACCGTTGCTCCTGGATTATGCGGAGGATCTTGGCCTGGGTCTTGAGGCTCATATCCCCTATCTCGTCCAGGAACAGGGTGCCTCCATTTGCGAGGTCGAACTTGCCCCTCTTCATGGAAGTGGCTCCGGTAAATGCCCCTTTTTCGTGTCCGAACAGCTCGCTCTCTATCAGCTCGTCTGGGATTGCAGCGCAGTTTACCTCCACCAGCGGCTTGTCCGCCCTCTTGCTCAGGCGGTGGATGGTCTGGGCCACCAGCTCCTTGCCCGTGCCGTTCTCGCCCTGTATCAGCACCCAGGCGTCAGTGGGGGCGATGAGCCGGATCTGCTCCTTCAGCCGCTGCATTGCGGGCCCTTCTCCTATCAGTTCCTTCTCTCCGCCGGTCTTCTCCCTCAGGAGGACGTTTTGCTCCTGGAGATCCTTGAGCCTGAGGGCATTCTGGATGGTAAGTATCAACTGTTCGTAGGAGAGCGGTTTCTCTATGAAGTCGTAGGCCCCCAGCTTGGTGGCCTTGACTGCGGTCTCGATGGTCCCGTGGCCGGACATGACAACCACTGGTATGAAGGGCCACTCTTCACGCATGTGCTTCAGCACCTCGAGGCCGTCCATGCCCGGCAGCCAGATGTCCAGGAGCACCAAGTCCGGAAGGGAGTTGGAGACGAGTTCCAGCGCCGTCTCGCCGTCAGAGGCCTCGATGTGCTCGTATCCCTCGTCCTCGAGGATGTCGCTCACGGCCTCCCTGATCGGGGGCTCGTCGTCCACTATGAGAATCCTCTTTTTCACGCTCTCTCCTCCTTGGAGCCGTTGTCCCATTTCAATGGAAAGGTCATGGTGAACACGGTGCCCCTGGGGACATTGGGCTTCACCGTTATGGTCCCCTCATGATCCGATACTATGGAACTGACTATGGCGAGGCCCAACCCGGTTCCATCCTTCTTGCGCGAGAAATAGGGCTCGAACAGCCTGTCCCTGTCTTCCGGCCGCACACCGGTGCCTGTGTCCGAGACCGAGATTGAGATCGTCTCCTCCTGGTGATCCAGCTCCACCTGAACGGCTATGGTTCCGCCCTCGCCGGTCGCGGCCACGCTGTTGTCCAGCAGGTTTATCACCGCTCTCTTAATCTGGTCCTGGTCGAACAGGGCCTTGGGCACCTCGTCAGCCTCAAACTTGAATTCTATGCCGGGGTGGCCCTCCTTGTACATTATTACCACCTCTTCAAGGACTTCTTTCAGATCCACGGGACGGAGCCGGGGAGCAGGCATTCTCGCGAAATTGGAGAACTCGTTGACCAGTCTCCTGAGCTCTTCGGTCTGTGTGATAATGGTCCTGGTGCACCGGTCGAATATCCCCTGGAGATCGTCGTCGAGTTCGCCCATGCACTTGCGCCTCAGCCTCTCTGCCGATAGCTGGATGGGAGTCAGCGGATTTTTGACCTCGTGGGCGATGCGCCTGGCCACCTCGCGCCACGCAGCCATCCGTTGGATCTTCTCCAGCTCGGTCATGTCGTCGAACACCACCACCACACCGTAGGGATTGCCCTCTTGGTCCTTGAGCTGGGTGAAGCTGGCGATGAGGAAGAGGTCGCGGCCGTCGCGTTTCAGCCTTATGGACCGTTGGAGCGTCCCCCTGGAGGAACTCCGCAGGTCGTTCTTTATGGATTCGAACTCCTCGGCCTGATCTGGAGGAAGTATCACCTGGTAGGGCTTCCCTATGACCTCCCTTGCCGAGATGCCTAATATGCGCTCTGCCGACCGGTTTACTGTGGTGACCACCCCCCCGGCATCGATGGATATGACGCCAGCGGCCACGTTCTGGAGGATGATCTCGATGTAGCGCTGCCTCTGCTCCAGCTCCTGGTAGCTCTTCTGCAGGTCGCGCGACGCCTGCATGGCCCTGCGCCTGGCCTCTTTCAGGTCCTTGGTCATGGTGTTGAACGCCTTGACCAGGCTGCTGAGTTCGTCCTTTCCCCTGGCCTTCAGACTGAAGTCGAGGTCTCCCTGAGCCACCCTGTAGGTGGCCTCTGCCAGCATCTGGACAGGTTCGGTGATGCCCTTGGCCAGCCTGAACCCGAGCCATATGGAGAAGAAGAGGATTATGAGTGTGATGAGCAGCAGGTTCACAAGCACCGCCGCCCGCATGGGGTTCTGAAAGAGCTTCAACTGCTTGTAGTCCTCGTAGCCCTTCCTGATGTCGTCGAGCATCTGCGAGAGATTGCTGGGTATCAGGTTGCCGAGGACGAGTATGGCTATCACCTCTCCCCTTTCATCCCGGACAGGTCTGAGCGCCCTTATCAGCTCCCCGTTGTCCACCCTGGTGCCCGTTACCACGGGCCCCTGTTCCTTAACCGCCTGTTCTATGATGGATTGCCGGATTGGAGGGACGTCCTCAACCAGGGGAAGCCACGTCTTGCTGTAGATTTTTTCGCCAGACTCGGAGAGGAGCTCGAGGGAGTGAATCGAGATCTCGCCCCCTCGGCCCCCGCCGGGGATGGGGGTCATGGAACCGAATGCCTGCTGAACGCACGGCACGTCAATGGTGGAGTTCCCGGTAATGCACTTCAAGGCCGTGTAACGGCCTGCGGTCTGGGCGGTGGCCTGAAGTTGCGAGACCCGTTCTTCATAGAATGTCCTTCCTACTATGAGCGCGTTGTGGAGGGAACGCTCCACCTTGACGTCGAACCAGTAGTTGAGGCTGGTCTTTAGGAATTCATAGGATACGAAGAATAGGGTGACCGTCGGAAGCAGCGAGAGGGAGACGAAGGCGATCACCATCTTGGTCCTGAGCTTTGCGCCCAGGACATTCTGGCGGTCTTCGAAGATGAGCTTCACCAGGTTCCGCACTATGAGGAAGAGCAGTAGAAGGATGAGTAAAATATTTACGTTGATAATGGCGAATATGGCCAGGCTACCGCCGGCGGGAATGGGCCCACGGCCCGGGACGAGGAAGTACTCCACCACCGACAGGGCGATTATCAGCGGAATGGCGCAGAGAATAACGATCTTCTCCCGCTTTCTCCTCTGCTGTTCCGCCGCGGTGCTGTCCACTTTGCCTGGATGGTTCATGTCAGTACGAGAAGGTTATCTCCTTCCACTTGGTCTTGTATCCCCATCGGGTGAACATCTTCACCATGCCTCCGAACGGCAGGAGCGACTGTTGCTCCTTCTCGGCCCATGCCCTTACCCTGACCTTGTACACCTGTCCTGGCCGAAGCCTGGCCAGGGACAGAAGCCGGGTTCTTATGTGAAAGACCTCCTCTCCGGCCTTGTCGAGGTCCTTCAACGTGATATAGACCGGCTTCGCCGGGCCGTAGGCCACCAGGTATTCATTCTTCAGGGAGTCGTAGGAGAGGACGCGTTCGATTTTTTTCGAGGTTAGCTCCTTGCCTTTTATTATGCGGGGAGACTCCAGCGAGATCTCATACACAAAGATGACGGAGAGACCGCTCTGAAGAGTCTCCACCACCTGCGGTGTCAAGCCGTTTTCCAATGTGACGTCCACATAGAGGTGTTTAAGGTCTGCCGAGACGGCAATCCTTCCTATGCGGGGAGTGGAATCCGTGTCTCCATAGAGCGTGGACGGCGCCGCAGCCTCCGCCGAAACTATCGCCAGGCCCAAGAAAATGCACAGGAGCGGTGACCAGATGGAATCCTTCGCCATGTTGTGTCCTTACTAAAGGCTCGTTGTGAAAAGAGTACAATACATGGAGTAGGAAGCAATAGCCACGGCCAACTGGGAAAAAGGGGGGCACTAAGAGGTTGAATGGAGTGGAGACAATGGTATCAATAGGAAAAAGGCTTTTTGCACTTTTGATGCACTATCCACTTGACAAAAAATTTTTACGCGCTATAAATACTTTATACATAATCCCCTGCTGGTCCCTCTGTACCATCTCCAACAAAGACGACCAACATACCCACCTCCATCCTTCTTTAAGCCAGCAGGGGATTTCTTTTTTTGGCCGTCCCTTTTTTGACTTCCTTTATTTCTTCAGTAATAGATAGAGCCTGCCCTTCGCCTTCAGCCTTCCTGCGAGTTCCAGGGCCTCATCGCCCTCGCCGCAGAAGAGATCGACGTGCCGGGGCCCTTTGATAGCAGCTCCGGTGTCGAAGTTGAAGACCGGGATCACCGTGTCGTGGTCGCTGCCGGGAAGGCGCACTATCAGTAGCATGGGCGCTCCTGGAGGGTAAAAGGCGGGATCGAGCGCCACGGAGTGCATGGGCGCGAGGGGAGCGCCGTAACTGCCCACTGGGTGCCTGCCTCCGTAGCGGAAGAATATATACCTGGGATTCTCCTCTAAGATTTCCTTCCCCTCTTCAGGGTGTTCCCTCAGCCAACTTACTATGGCCTGGAGGGTAACCTCGTCCTTGTGGAGTATGCCCCTCTCCACCATGACGCGGCCGATACTCTTGTACGGGTGGCCATTACTGGCCTCGTAATGGACGGTGACTGTAGCGCCGTTCTGGAAGTGGAGCCTGCCAGATCCCTGGATGTGGAGGATAATACCCTCCACCACCGATGGGAGCCATGCGAGCACCGGGGCCTTCAGCTCTACGGCGCCGCTGTCGATCTCTTTGCGTGTGTAGTAGGGAACCCCCTCAATGCCCGATACCCTTATCCAGAGTGTCTTGTCAGGCAGCTCTGGATCGAACCGCCGCAACGGCACCCGGACCAGATCTTTGGGTGTCCCATATAGGGGATATGTGAAGTCGGGCCCTTTTTCAAAGGCCGCTTGGATTGAGGGAAAGAAGTAGCCGGTCACCAGAATCTCATTGCTGGCAAGGGGCATTTCCAAAGAGAGGAGCTCGCATTCCCGCAGGACCTTGTCGAAAAACTCCTCTGGAGACGAGGCGTTGGCAGACACCTCCTCAAGGAATTTGGAGGTGGCCATGAGCCGCTTTGGACTGGGCCAGAAGCTGTGCCAAGAACCCCACTTCACCTTCTCCAACAGGGAAACGGAGCGCGTCGCCGCCATCTGGACCGAGGATGGCGAGAATATGGCATAATGCGGGAGCCGGGGAGATGTGGGAGTGAATTCAGGACGTGGGGGAGGTGTCTTGAGGAGTCCTATGACTGCCGTGATCACCAGGCATACCAGGACC
>WFVQ01000218.1 GCA_015491585.1 Deltaproteobacteria bacterium | reverse complement strand
GGCTCATGGGGCTGATGAATCCCACGTACCCCTTCGATCCCTGGATCCTGAACAGTGACGCCGGTCCGGAGAGGCGGGGCGGGGTTACCGGTTCCAGGGGACCCACCTCCTGTTCCACGGCCGCCCTGATCTCCGGGATCTTCACCAGGCGGTCCCGGCTCCAGGAGCAGTCGCGGCCCACGGGCATGAATTCTATGAACCTGACGTGGAGACGCCTATCCTTGGCAAGGGCCGCCAGTCTTCCCACCTCCCGGTGATTTATTCCGCGCATGACTACGGTGTTTATCTTCACAGGATCGAAGCCCAGATCCAGCGCCGTCTCTATCCCGTCCAGGACCTGAGGCAGCGCGTCCTTGCCGGTAATCTCCTCGAATAGGGAAGGGTTCAGGGTGTCGAGGCTGACATTCAGGTGGGTGATACCTGCGGAGAGGAGGTCGCCGGCCATCTCCTTCAGCAGCAGGCCGTTGGTGGTCAGGCAGAGTTCCTGGAGGCCGGGGAGGGAGGCGATCTTGCCCGCCAGCTCAACCACGCCCCGGCGGACCAAGGGTTCTCCGCCGGTTATCCTGATCTTTTCCACTCCAAGTTCCACGAAGGAGGAGCAGAGGATGTATATCTCCTCGAGGGAGAGGATTGAGGCCTGGGGCAGCCACTGGAACTCCTGTTGGGGCCTGCAGTAGCGGCAACGGAGGTTGCAACGGTCTGTGATCGAGACTCTGAGGTAGGATATGGCGCGGCCGAACCGGTCTTTTAGCACTATTCCCGAATCCTCTCTATCCGGGCGCCTACGGCCGCCAGCTTCTGCTCCATCGCCTCGTATCCCCGGTCCAGGTGATAGACCCGGTTGACCACGGTGGTGCCTTCGGCCCTGAGGCCGGCGAGCACCAGCGAGGCGCTGGCGCGCAGGTCCGTGGCCATCAGCGGTGCCCCTTTCAGCGCCTCCACGCCCTTGACCACGGCGCTGCGGCCGTCGATTCTTATGTCGGCACCGAGCCTCTTGAGTTCGGCCACGTGCATGAAACGGTTCTCGAATATGGTCTCCGTGATCACCGAGGCCCCCTTGGCCACGCACATCAGCGCCATGAACTGGGCCTGTAGGTCTGTGGGAAATCCTGGATAGGGGAGGGTGGTGAGGTCCGCGCTCTCTGGCCGCTCCACCCCTTGAACCCTGATGAAGCCGGGCCCGGTTTCTATGGAGCAGCCGGTCTCACGGAGCTTCACTATCACCGCGTCGAGGGCCGATGGATCCGCCCCCTCGAGCAGGAGGTCCCCTCCGGTTATGGCGGCCGCAACCATATAGGTCCCGGTCTCTATGCGGTCCGGTATGTTTTCGAATCCCACTGCCGCCAGCTCCGGCGCGCCCTGGATCCTTATGGTCTCCGTGCCCAGCCCCTCCACCGTGGCCCCCATAGCTTCGAGCATCTTGCCCAGGGCTACTATCTCCGGCTCCCTGGCCACGTTTTCCAGCAGGGTCTCCCCCTGTGCCAGGGCCGCGGCCATCATGAGATTCTCGGTGCCAGTGACCGTTGGAACGTCGAAGTAGTAGGCGGTTCCAGAAAGTCTCAGGGCCGTTGCCTCCACGTATCCGTCACGCAGCTCCATCTCTGCCCCCAGCGCCCTGAGCCCCTTGAGGTGGAGGTCGATGGGCCGCGCTCCTATGGCGCATCCGCCGGGCAGCGATACCTTGGCCCTGCCCATCCTGGCCAGGAGCGGCCCCAGGACCAGAACCGACGCCCTCATCTTCCTTACCAGGTCGTACGGCGCCTTCCAGCCCTTGACGTGAGTGGTGTCGATGTGCAGCACCGCCGCCTCTGATTCGTCCCAGCGGCAGGTGGCGCCCAGATGTTCCAGCAGGTTGCAGAACGAATGGATGTCCCTGAGCCTTGGGACCCTGGAGAGGCGGTAGGCGCCAGGTGCGAGGAGCGTGGCAGCCATAAGGGGCAGGGCGGCGTTCTTCGCCCCGCTTATCTCGATGGTCCCTGAGAGGGTTGGGCCCCCTTCTATCTTGAGCTTGTCCATGAGATATTCATCTTACAGCCCCACGGGCCGCACGTCATCTCTTGCAGCGGTGGGGCGTCTGCTTTCGCCGATGCTCCGATCAAGGCCCCGCAGGGGGACCCGCGCCGGAGCTGTCCGGCGCCGGGGACCGTTTCCTCTATGTCTTGGGCTTTTTGCCCTTGTGCCATGCGTACACGATGGGGCTGGCCACGAACACAGAGGAGTAAGTTCCAACGATCACCCCGAGGAAGAGTGCCAGGGCGAAGTCGTGGATCACCACCCCGCCGAATATGAGGAGGCATAGGATCACGAACAGGGTGGTGAGGGTGGTTATCACCGTGCGCGCCAGCATCTCGTTTACACTGGCGTTGATTATCTCGGCAAAGGATAGCCGCGCCTTGCGCTTGAGGTTCTCCCTGATCCTGTCGAAGATTACCACAGTGTCGGTGAGGGAGTATCCCGCGAGCGTCAATAGGGCGGTGACTATGAGGAGCGTCAGCTCCTTGTCCAGGAGATAGAGGATGCCCAGCACCGCCAAGACGTCGTGGAAGGTGGCGATGGCCGCGGCCACGCCGAAGCTGAAGTTGAACCTGAACGCCAGGTAGCCGATTATGCCGGCCAGGGAGATGGCGATGGCCACCAGCGCCTTCCGCCTAAGCTCCTTGCTAACCGAAGCGCCAATCTCCGTCTTGCTCTCCATAGTGAAGCCCACGCCCTCGATTTTGTTCAGGGCCTCGCTGATCTTGGCCTCCACTGAACCCACCGTGGCCTCCGATCTTTTGACCCTGATTATCACTGCGTTGTGGTCTGGGACCTCTTGCAGTGTGAAGCCCTCGATATCGGCCTCCTTGAGCGCCTTTCTCACCTTGTCCAGCTTGAAGGGCTTGTCTGCCTTGTACTGGACCATGGTGCCGCCGGCGAAATCCACGCCGAGGTTGGCCGCTCCCCGCTCGACCTGCACGAAGGCTACGAGTCCGAGGAGTACCAGGGTTCCGGAGATTATGAATGCGACTTTCCTCTTGCCGATGAAGTCGATGGAGGTGTCCTTGATGATCTGGAGGAACGAGAGGTCTTTGAGGGCGCCCTTGGTGAGCATCCAGTCATAGACGATCCGCGTGGCGAAGATGGCGGTGAAGAGGTTGATTATGATACCGGTCGAGAGGGTGACCGCAAATCCCTTTATGGGTCCGGTTCCGAACAGGAAGAGTGCCAGGGCGGTTATCAGGGTAGTCACGTGGGCGTCCACGATGGTCCAGAAGGCGTTGTCGTAGCCGCTGTCTATGAATGCCTTCAACGGCTTTCCAAGCCGTTTCTCCTCCCGCATCCTCTCGAATATGAGGACGTTGGAATCCACACCCATTCCGATGGTGAGGATGATACCTGCTATGCCAGGCAGGGTAAGCGTGGCCTGGAAGAGCGCCAGGACCGCCATAAGGAACAGGATGTTAAGCAGCATGGCCACGTCTGCCACCAGGCCGCTGAACCTGTAGTAGATCACCATGAACACGATGACCATAGCGGCCCCGACCAGGCCGGCCATGAGCCCCTGCCTGATGGAGTCGCGGCCCAGGGAGGGGCCCACCGTGATGTTCTGTATGATCTTGACCGGTGCTGGAAGCGCACCTGCCCTAAGGACGATGGCCAGGTCGGTCGCCTCCTCGTGGGTGAAGGAACCGCTGATCTGGGCGTGCCCACCCGGTATCCTCTCCCTTATTACCGGGGCAGACCTCACTATCCCGTCGAGCACTATCGCCAGCCTCTTGCCCACGTTTTGCTCGGTGATCTTCTCGAACAGCCTGGCCCCGCGGCTGGTGAGCTCCAGGGCTACGTATGGCTCGTTGTAGGTGCCGCCGATCCGGACATGTGCCGTCTTTACCGCATCGCCGGTCATCAAGACCTTCTTCTTCAGGAGTATGGGCTTTTTACTGACCCGCCGGGTAGTGGGGTCCACTATCTTCTGGATGAAGATTTCGTCGTCCTTTGGGATCTGGTTCCTGAGGGCGTTGTTGAGGTCGTCCTTGTCGAAGCCGGGCTTGAGCCTGCCGCTGTCCAGGGCTTGGCGGATCAAGGCCCCGAGGTTGACTGGGGCCTCCTCGTCCACGAGCCTGAACTCCAGCTGTGCTGTCTGGCCTATGAGTTTGAGTGCCCTTTTGGGATCCTTGATCCCGGGCAGCTCCACCACGATCTCTTCCTTGCCCTGCCTGACGATAACAGGTTCGGTCACGCCGAACTGGTCGATCCGGTTGCGGATGACCTCCAGCGACTGGTCCACGGCATTGTCCCGTATGAACTTCTCCTCGGATTCCGAGAGTTTGACCGTCACTACCGGAAAGTTGCCGGAGGTGTCCTTGGAGACCACGGTGAGCTGCGGAAAGTCCTCCTCCAGGGTTGCCATCAACTTGGAGAGCGCGCTCTTGTTGGGCACAGCGAACTTTGCCGCGTTGCCTTTGGCCTGCTTCCTAACCACTATGGAGACCTGCTTCTCGGCCAGCGCGTCTTTGAGGTCTTGGAGGGCTAAATTGAGGCTGTTGTCCACCGCCTGATCCACGTCCACCTTCAGGACCAGGTGCATGCCGCCCTGGAGGTCCAGCCCCAGCTTGAGGCCCTCGCTGTAGATATACTTCTTGAACCACTGGGGGGTGTTGGGATAGAAGGAGGGCAGAATGAGAAATATGGAAAGAAGGGTGAGCGCAAATACAAGGGCGGCCTTCCAACGCAATGACTTGGGCATGGTTTGAACTCCTCTTCTTCAACAGGGGATGAGACGTACCTCTCTATCCCGGCCGCCTCCGCAAGGGCAGGGGCCGGGTTCAACAGAGACTACTTAGCGGAATAAGTTTTATTTTGCAAGGAGTTCGGGCCAAAAAGGTGTAATTCCGGCGCTGTCCTTGCTCCTGGGCCTTGACAAATGAAAAAAGTTCGTGGTAACAGGTTCGTTTAATCAAAAGGCTCCTATGCTGCTCGGTCCCTTGGCCGGGGCAACCCGGGCCAGGGCTTTTCATCAGAAGAATAATCACAATAAAGAACGGGAGAGTTGACCAATGAAAGAAGTCAGGCTTCATGGTCGTGGTGGACAGGGAGCTGTCACCTCGGCGGAGTTGGTGGCTATCGCAGCCATAGACGAAGGGCGGTACGCCCAGGCGTTTCCCAGTTTCGGTCCAGAGAGGCGCGGCGCGCCGGTCATGGCCTTCATCAGGGTGAGCGGCGATCAGATTCGCACCAGGGAGAAGGTCTATCATCCGGACATAGTGATGGTCCTCGACTCTTCGCTTCCATCGCTGGTGGACGTGGCCGCGGGTATGAAAGAGGATGGGATCGTGATCCTCAATTCCGCCATGTCCGAGAAGGAGCTCCGCAAGGAGTACGGCTTCAAGTGCAAACTGGCTATGGTGGACGCCAACACCATCGCCAGGGAGGTGATCGGCCTGCCCATCACCAACACCACCATGCTGGGTGCCCTGCTGAAGGCTACGGGCATAGTTGGGATGGACGCCATGGACAAGGCCCTGGAACACCGCTTCGGCCGTTTGGCAGAGAAGAACAAGGCCGCCATGCGCCGGGCCTACGACGAGACTGTGGTAATAAAATAGGATTAAGGAGTACAGGAGATGGCCAAGAGTGACGCCATTGTCGGCTGGAAGACCATAACCTTTGGATGTCATGTGCTGGAACCTGGTAACACCGCCTCGTTCCGTACCGGCGACTGGCGTTCCCAGCGCCCGGTGCTGGACAAGGAGAAATGCATAAAGTGCGGCATGTGTTACATTTTCTGTCCTGACATGGCCTATGATCAGACAGAAGAGGGGTACTATGAGTGCAACTTGTTCTATTGCAAGGGGTGCGGCATATGTGCCCATGAGTGTCCCAAGAATGCAATTACAATGGTCCCGGAGGAGGGATAGTCATGGCTAAACGCGTGGGTATAGAAGTTTCGATTGCCATTGCGGAGGCGGTGAAGCTGGCGGATGCCGATGTCATCCCGGCTTATCCCATCACCCCGCAGACGCATATAGTGGAACATTTGTCGGAGCTGGTGGCCAACGGGGAACTGGACGCCGAGTTCATTCCCGTAGAGTCCGAACATGCGGCCATGAGCGCTTGCTGCGGCGCCTCGGCGGCCGGGGCGAGGACTTTCACCTCCTCCAGCTCCCAGGGCCTCTCGCTCATGAGCGAGATACTTTACATTCCGAGCACCATGAGGCTTCCCATCGTGATGGTGGTGGCCAACAGGGCGCTGTCCGCGCCCATCAGCATCTGGAATGACCATCAAGATATCATGGTCCAGAGGGATATCGGCTGGATCCAGACCTTTGCAGAGAACGGCCAGGAGGCGGTGGACTTGACGCTCCACGCCTTCAGGGTGGCTGAGGACAGGAAGGTTTCACTTCCTATGATCGTCAACATCGACGGTTTTACCCTGAGCCACGTTATCGAGCCCATCGAGATTCCGGATCAGGAAGAGGTGGACAAGTTCCTGCCGCCATTCAAGCCGAGGTACAAGCTGGATCCCAGGAAGCCCATTTCTATGGGCCCGGTGGGAGTGCCCGAGGTCTATACCGAGGCGAAGGTGGCCTTGGACAACGCCCTCAAGGCCTCCAAGAGGGTCGTCCTCAAGGCATGGGACGAGTTCGCCGAGATCTTCGGCCGCAAGTACAATCCTGTTGAGACCTACCGCACCGAGGATGCAGAGGTCCTTCTGGTGACTATGGGCAGCATATCGGAGACCGCCATGACCGCGGTGGATGCCATGCGGGACAGCGGTCAGAAGGTGGGACTGGTGCGGATCAGGCTCTGGAGGCCGTTCCCGTCGGTGGAGTTCAGGAAGGCCGCGGGCAAGGCCAAGGTGTTGGCGGTCATCGACAGGTGCCTCCCCCCAGGCGCGGTGTGCGGCCCGGTGGGTGAGGAGCTGAGGTCCCTGTTCTACAAGGTCCCTGGTGCGCCCAAGATATTCAGCTTTGTGGCCGGCTTGGGCGGCAGGGATGTGACCGTCGAGCGGTTCGAAGAGATCGTTGACAAGGCCAAGGCTTACGCCAAGAGGCGTCCGAAAGAACTTTACGAAGTGATTGGGGTGCGTGAAAAATGATACCTGAACTGGAAAAATTCAAAGGTTTTTCGGCCAAGAATCTGCCCAAGGAGGAGCCGTTGGCTCCAGGACACAGGGCATGCCAGGGCTGCGGCGAGGTTCTCGCGCTCAGGATGGTGATGAAGGCCCTGGGCAAGAACGTCATAGTCTGCAACTCCACTGGGTGCATGGAGATCATCACCTCTCCTTACCCGCAGAGTGCTTGGCGTGTGCCCTGGATTCACATCGCCTTCGAGAACTCCGCCTCCGTGGCCTCGGGAGTGGAGTCTGCGCTCAAAGTGATGCGGAGGAAGGGCAAGTTCCCCAAGAAGCATGTTGATATCATGGCCGTGGGAGGGGACGGAGCTACTGGAGACATCGGACTCCAGTGGATATCCGGTGCTATGGAGAGGGGGCATGATTTCCTCTATGTGTGTCTCGACAACGAGGCATACATGAACACGGGTGTCCAGCGCTCTGGGTGTACTCCTTACGGCGCCATGACCACCACCAGCCCTCCGGGCTCCCAGAGCTTCGGGCAGGTGACCTGGAAGAAGAACGTGCCCGCCATCATGGTGGCCCACAATATTCCTTATGTTGCCACCGCCTCTCCGGCCTACTATCTCGATCTCATGAACAAGATCAAGAAGGCGGCGCTGGTTAAGGGGCCGGCATATGTCCATATCTATTCGCCGTGTCCCACTGGCTGGGGCTCGCCTGGTGAGAAGTCCATAGAGTATGCGCGGCTGGCGGTGGAGACCAAGATCTTCCCACTGTACGAGGTGATCGAGGGGCGTTACATACTCAGCCGCAAGATCTCCAAGCCAAAGCCGGTGGAGGAGTATCTGAAAGGGCAGAAGAGGTTCAAGCATCTCAGCCAAGAGCACATCGACTACATCCAGAAGCGGGTGGATGCCGAATACGAGCGCATCGTAAGGCTGAGCCAGATGGGTTGATTCAAGGGGCCGCTTTTGAAGCGGCCCTTTTTTTAGGCCGATTCCGGCTGGACTGGCCTGCACCCTTTGTGCTATGGAAAAAGGCATGGGTATGGAGAAGGATTCACGGCCTATAATCGAGTGCTGCCTCCGTTTGGAGGCTTTTTTTTGCCTGAATGCCAGGGCATCCTCTGGCAGGGGGAAGAAATGGAGGGGGCCGAGGAGATGAAGCATATCCTTGGAATGACTCATCTGGCAAAGGAAGAGATCGAGTCCCTGCTGGACTCCGCATCATCTTTCAAGGAGATCCTGCTTAGGCCCATCAAGAAGGTGCCCACCCTGCGGGGTAGGACAGTGGTCCACCTCTTCTTCGAACCAAGCACCAGGACCAAACTTTCCTTTGAGCTGGCGGCAAAGAGATTGAGCGCAGACACCGTCTCCATCTCCTCCTCCATGAGCAGCCTGGTGAAGGGAGAGACCCTGGTGGACACCGCCCGAAACGTAGAGGCCATGAAGCCCGACGTGGTGGTGATGCGACACGGCCATTCCGGTGCCTGCCATCTTCTGGCCCGTCACATCGGCTGCTCTGTGATAAATGCCGGTGACGGCATCAACGAACACCCATCACAGGCCCTGCTCGACATGTTCACGGTATTGGAGCACAAGGGGAGGATTGAGGGCCTAAAGATCGCGATAGTGGGGGACATAGCGCACAGCCGGGTAGCCCACTCGGACATCATCGGCTTTACCAGGCTGGGGGCCACAGTGACCGTCGCAGGGCCCGGCACCTTCTTTCCATGCTGCATAGAGGAGCTTGGCGCCTTGAGGGCGACATCGGTGGAGGAGGCGCTGGAAGGGGCCGACGTGGTTATGGCGCTCCGTATCCAGCGGGAGCGGCAGGGCCGCGCCTTGGTGCCCTCCTTCCGCGAGTACGCGGCCGCCTATGGCATCAACATGGAGCGTTTGAGGCTTGCAAAGCCTGATGCCATAGTCATGCACCCAGGGCCTATAAACCGCGGAGTGGAGATGAGTCCAGACGTCGCCGACTGCGGCCGGTCGGTGATTCTCGACCAGGTGACCAACGGAGTGGCCGTGAGGATGGCGCTTCTGGCCCATGTCCTGGCGGGGGCAGACAAGGAGTAGGCGATGGAGAGAATTTTATTGAAGGGAGGCAGGATACTCGATCCATCTATGGAGATGGACGCCACAGGAGACCTCCTTATAGAGGACGGCTTGATTTCTGCCGTGGGGCAGGGCATCAAGGCCGATGGCGCCGTAGAGGTGGACGTGTCGGGGTTGTGGGTATGTCCTGGCCTGGTTGATCTCCACGTCCACCTGCGTGAGCCTGGAGAGGAGTACAAGGAGACCATAGAGAGCGGCACCAGGGCTGCCGCTGCCGGGGGCTTCACCTCTGTGGCCTGTATGCCGAACACCCGGCCCCCCAATGACAATGCCGGAATAACGAGGTTCATCGTAGAACGCGCAAGGGAGGCAGGCCATTGTCGGGTGTTCCCGGTGGCATGTATCACCAAGGGACAGGGAGGAGAGGAGCTTACGGAGTTCGCCGACCTTCTCAATGCCGGTGCGGTGGCCTTTTCGGATGACGGCCTTCCGGTGCGTGACGCAGGGGTAATGAGGATGGCGATGGAGTACGCGGCCGGGCTGAACACCCTGCTTATCACCCACAGTGAGGAGCCCGCCCTCTCTTCTGGGGGATGCATGAACGAGGGTAGGATGTCCACCCTTCTCGGACTAAAGGGTATTCCGGCGGCCGCGGAGGTGATAGCGATATACAGGGACGTAGCCTTGGCAGAGCTCACTGGATGTCGCCTGCACGTCGCCCACGTAAGCACCGCCGGAGGGGTGGAGGTGGTACGCCGGGCCAAGGAGCGGGGAGTGGCCGTCACTGCTGAGACTGCGCCACACTACTTCTCCCTCACCGAGGAGGCGGTGGCTGGCTACAATACCAGTGCCAAGATGAACCCTCCCCTCCGCACTGAAGAGGACCGTTTGGCCGTTATCCAGGGTCTGCAGGATGGGACCATAGACGTGATCGCCACGGATCATGCGCCCCATTCGGTCCTGGAGAAGGATTGCGCCTTCGAAGTGGCTGCAAATGGGATAGTCGGGCTGGAGACCGCGCTGCCCCTCACCCTGGAGCTGTGCCGCAACCGCGATATCGAGCCGCTGCGGGCGGTGGAGCTCCTCTCAACTGCCCCTGCCCGCATCCTTGGAATCCAGGGAGGCTCACTCTCTCCTGGCTCTGCGGCGGATGTAGTGGTGATCGACCCAGGGGAGGAGTTCACCCTCTCTTCTGATAAACTTTTCTCGAAGGGTAAAAACAGCCCATTTCTTGGGGTGCGGCTCCAGGGCAGAGCCGTCCTTACTATCCTGTCAGGCCGGCCAGCCCACGACCCTCTGGGGATGTTGGATAAGGATTAGTATCCAAGGGGAAGATAGACGGAGACCTTGGTGCCTCTCCCCTTCTCTGATGTCAACTTCAGCTCTCCTCCGTGGGAGTGTACGATTCCAAGGACCGTCGCCAGCCCGAGCCCGCGCCCGAACTCCTTGGTGCTGAAGAATGGATCGAACACCCGGTCCAGTATCTCCGGCTCTATGCCGCAACCGTCGTCCTGGACCTCTATGCACACATAACCGTTTTTTGCACTTGAGGCCTCTAACGACGGCTCACCAAAAGGGAGTTCTTCCTGCCCAATCTTTTGTGGCCTCTCCAATCTCCACGACAGATTTACCTCGCCTTCTCCTTCAAGGGCCTCCAGGGAGTTGTGCACGATGCTCTGAAGGCAACCCCTGAGCAGCTTGGGATCGGCCTTGACACTGCATGGAGGCCCTGGCCGCACCTCGATCAAGGCCCACTCCGGCGCCATCTCCTTCATCTCCTGTGCCACTTGGTAGACAAGGGAGCCGATTTCCACGTCACTAAGCTCGATGGAACCATCTCCTATGTAATGGAGTATTTGGCTCGAAAGGTCTGCGGCACGTTGGGAGATCTCCTTTGCCACCTCCAGGTACAAAGTTATCATTTCTCCTTTTGAAAAGGATGCGGCCTTCTCCGCGAGTTCTATGTTGCCGATTATCCCCAGGAGCAGATTGTTGAGGTGATGGGCTATGGAGGCAGCGAAATCCTTGAGACTGTTGAGCTTTTCCAGCCTTTTCACCTGGCCTTCCAGCTCGAGCTGTCTCTCGTGGGCCCGGACCCTGTCGGTGATGTCATGAAAGAACCATATCCTTCCAAGGAAGCGGCCATCGGCTGAGTGGAGCGGTGTCGTATAGCGTTCATACACGTGGCCGTCCTTAAGGCGAAGCTCGTCTTTGCTGCACAGATCGGGATTGGCTTGCAGATACTCGACCTTGCGGAGAAAACCTTCCGGATCCTCCAGTTTTTCCAGCACGGTCTGTATCGACTGCTTGTCATCCCTTATCTCTCTTATGTCTGGAGGTATCTCCCACATATCCACGAATCTCGAATTGAAGTACAGCATGCGCCATTCCTGGTCCACCACCAATACGCCGTCGGGTGAGTGCTCTAGAGCAGCTTCTACGAGGGCCCAATACTCCTCTTTGTTTAACATACTCGCACGCCTCCTCCCCGGATACCACTCTCCATTGGTTGTTTTAGTTGGTATTAACTTTTTTTTACAATATCGTCTTGCCGGGAAAAAGCAAGTTATAGTTAATAATTTCACAGGTTTTGGGAAGAAAAACTAGGGTTCACAGAGACAGTACGGCTGGCCGCCCTTTGTGGACGGAGATGAAATTTTCCTGGAAAATGCCGATAAGTAAAACAAAGGGGCATAGCAGCCGGGCCGGGTGCAAAGAGAGCAAGGAGGCTCGCCATGACCATCTCCAGACACCACAAGAACCTCAAAGACCTCGTCGCCCACTATCTCTCCCCCCTCCACTTCATGGGGCCCATAGTCTGCATTGCGTGCCGCTCCAAGCGTCCTGGAGTCCGCTCCCTCCTATTCTGCATTGTCCGTGCGTACGATACCTTTTTCCGTTTGGTGGTGCGCTATTGAAGGGCTGAACCAAGGGGCCGCCCCACTACCGGCGGAAATCATCCCCTGGGATGGTACATCCGGTGGACCTTCCTGAGATGGGTGAGGTCCAGGTGGGTGTAGATCTGGGTAGTGGTGATGTTCTTGTGGCCGAGGAGCATCTGGACCACGCGGAGGTCGGCGCCCCCTTGCAGGAGGTGAGTGGCGAACGAGTGGCGCAGGGTGTGGGGGGAGACCGATTCTTCGAGGCCGGCCGATACGGCATAGGTCTTTATCAACTGCCAGAGCCGCTGGCGCGAGAGCGGCTTCCCTTTTCTCCCCACAAAGAGATAGTTCGAGCTGTGCCTGCCCAGAAGGGCTGGACGGGCCTCCTTGACATACCGCTCCACCCAGTGTTCTGCCTCTGCCCCTAAGGGGATGACCCTTTCAGCATCTCCTTTGCCAGTGACCCTGAGGAACTCCTGGCCGCTTACCGCGGGCAGGGTGAGCGAGACCAGCTCTGAGGCCCTGAGCCCGCAGCCGTAGCCAAGCTCCAGCATGGCCCTGTCCCTGAGCCCGCGGGGTGTGGATGTATCGGGCATGGAGAGGAGCTCCTCCATCTCCTCCACGGTGAGCACCTTTGGGATGTCGAGACCGATCTTGGGGTTGGAGATCAGGGTGAGGGGCGAATTCTCCAACCCCTCTTCCTCTATCAGGAACCGGAAGAAGCCTCTTAGCGCCGAAAGCCGTCTGTTTGCGGTCCGTGGGGATAGTCCCTCCTGCTTCAGCCCCTTGAGCCAGAGCAGGACGTGGTGCGGCCCTGTCTCTCCTGGATCATCCACCCCGCTCCTTCTGGCAAAGGCCGCGAAGCTGCCGAGGTCGCGGCTGTAGGCCTCCACGGTCTCCATGGACAATCCCCTCTCCACCGCAAGGTGGTCGAGAAATCTGTCCAAAGATTGGTCCCAGGATAGGTCGCGGTTCACGGGCGGTTCATCTCAGCGTTTCCAGCAGCTCCTCTGCCAGCTCTTGTATATCCGGATCGTCGGCGGTAAGGGCGAGGACCTTGAGTTTGCCCAGGAAGCCTTTTTTTTCAACGGTTCCCATCTCATCTGCCATGCCGGCGAGCTGTTCCAGTGCCTTGACTACGATAGCGGGATCGTCCAGATCAAGGAGAAGGATCAGGGTACGCCAGTCCTCGGGCAGACCATACTCCTCCATGTATGCCGACACCTTGGCGCCGAAAGCCGGGGTCCCGAAGGCCTCGTGCAGCTCTTGTAGGGCCTTGGCATGGCCCGGCCGGCCCTTGGGGCCCATGAATAGCCTCTCTGCCTTCTCGAGATAACGCGCCTTGAGCCTGGGATCCTCCAGGGCCTTCTCCAAAGAGGTGCGGGAGCCCCTGCGCCCTCCTCGGTCGCGCATCCTGTCTATTTCCCTCCAACTCATCTTGTCCGCCATTCTCCCTCCTCATACCTGGATGAGGTGATCCAGCCTTTTGAGCCCGGCCTCGATGGCCGCCTTGGCAGCAGCCTGGAATTCTGCGTCAGTGATACGCCTGGCCAGATCCGGAAACTCTCTTGCCCGGTTGCACGGCCTGTACTGGTCCATGAGGTTGAGATAGGTCTCCTTCGAGAGCGTGGAGGCGAGCCAACGGGCTATACTGGCCGCGTCGCCAACAGCCCCAGGGAGTAGCAGGTGTCTCACGAGGAGTCCCCTAACAGCCAGACCCCCTTCGATTTTCAGGTCTCCAACCTGGCGGTGCATCTCCTGCAGGGCAGCGGTGGCTGCCTCCCGGTAGGCAGGCGCCTGGGCCAGGGCGACTGCCCTTTTCTGGTCCCAGAACTTGAAGTCCGGCATGTATATGTCCACTATCCCTTCCAGCAGCCGGAGTGTCTCCACCTTTTCGTAACCACCGCAGTTGTAGACGATGGGAATGGTGAGCCCCTCCCTGGCGGCCAGTAACACGGCCTTGACCACCTGGGGGACCACATGAGAGGGGGTCACGAGATTGATGTTGTGGCAGCCGTCGTGCTGGAGGGACAGGAAGGCGAACGCCAGCATCTCCGGCTCGGCCTCGTAACCAGCCAGGCCATGACTTATCTCGTGGTTCTGGCAGAAGACACAGCCGAGGTTGCAGCCCCCGAAGAACACGGTCCCGGAACCTTTTCTCCCCGATATGGGCCGCTCCTCACCGAAGTGGGGACCGTAGCTGGACAGGACCGCCCGCCTTCCCACGCGGCAGAATCCGGTCTCACCTTTCAGGCGGTTGGCTCCGCACTCCCTGGGACAGAGGCGGCACTCTCCCAGCATGGACCACAGCAGGTCCGCCCGTCTCTCCAGCTCTCCTGACTCCAGCAGTGCCGGATAGCTGCTCACGGCCACTCCTCCCTGGGATGGCCGAGGAAGTGATACCTATAGAGCTCCAGTACGGCCACGCACAGGCCGATGATTATCGGCCCCAGGACCAGGCCGATGAGGCCGAACACGTTTATCCCTCCTATGATGCTAAAGAAGAGGAACATGTTGTGAAGTTCGGTCTTGCCGCTTATGAGATATGGCCTCAGGAAGTAGTCGATCTGGCTTATCACCAGGACACTGAACGCCAGCAGCGCAGCTCCCTTGAGATAGAGCCCGGTGGCAAAGAGGTAGAGCGTGGCCGGCACCCACACTATGGCGGTGCCGACGATGGGAATGAAGGCGGAGAGCCCCATGATTATGCCCCATAGTATGGGAGCGGAGAAGTCCAGCAGCCATAGGATGAAGACGCCGAAACCCGCCTGGATGAAAGCCGTCATCAGATTGCCGTAAAGGGTGGCGGAGAGGACGTCCTCGGTGATCCTGGCGAAGTTCTCCACCTCGTTTCTGGGAAGGGGCAGCAGGCTCTTGAACAGGCCCAGCATCTTCTCTCCGTCCTTGAAGAGGTAGAAGAGGGTGACCAGCATCAGGGCGGCCTTGAACAGCAGGTTGGCGACGTTCCTGAAGACCACGGTCCCTTGCCTGATAAAGAACTCCCCCATCTTCTTGGATATCTCGGTTATGGTGGCCCTTACCTCGCCCTCATGGGTCCTGAACAGGTTCATGGCCGAGGAGGCCGCCTTGTGGAGTATGGGATGGTTTGCCTTGTCCGGGATTATGGAGAAGCTGCCCGAGAGGATATGGTCCTGCACCTGGTTGTAGACCCTGATGACCTCGGTGGTCATGCTGGCCAGTAATGCGAAGACAGGGAGTATGATGAAGGTTATTATCACCACGCACATGAGGAACGAGGCGAACCCGTCCGATAGCCTCAGGGTCTGGTGGAGCCACCTGAAGGCGGGATAGAAGAAAAGGGCCAGGATTATGGCCCAGCAGATTGGTTCGAAGAAGGGGAGGAAGAGCCTGAGCCCCACGAAGAGTATGCCAGTGCCCAGGGCGGCGGAGAGCCAGCTCGCAAGTTTGCCGTTGTTCCCTGGCGGAGATGGGCAGCGCCCTTCGCGGTCGGATTTCTCTGACGGATTCATCTCAGGCAGCACACCCTCTCTACTTCACTGATCAGCCGCTCCTCTCCGGCGCCGAGATCCATGAGGAACCACCGCAGCTCCTCCAGAGAGCAGTTCAGACAGGTCTCCCGGCTTCCACTGCTGACGTCTTGGAGTTCCCTCTCCAGGAAGGCGGAGACGGCGCGGGCGATCTCCCTGGCCGTCTCTTCCAATCTGTATCCATGCTTATCGGCAAATTTCCGCATCCTCCTCCAGTTGACGATGGCGCGCTCGACTCCCCTGTAGATGGACTTGTCGCGGTTGCGGGGATTGAGGTCGCGCAGGATGATGAATCTGTACCGGTTGAGCACCGCCTGCCTGAGCCTCTCCTCCTCGACCTGGGTCAGAGATATGCAGGGCCCGTCAGGGTCTGCCGTGAGGTAGTGGATGGAGCCGTGGAGGGCCACCTCCGGGATCTCGCCCGAGTGCTCTATCAGGAAGGCCTCCTCCTCGACCAGCTCTTCCCGGCTGTGATCTTCTACCATCGCAGCGGCCTCTGCCACGCCTCTTTGAGGTCTTCGATGGATTCCCGCAGGAGGATCTCTCCCTTGGACTCCATCTGGAACTCCGGCGTCTGGGTCACACGTCCCACGAGGTTGAACCCGGTTCCCTCCATCTCCTGCTCGAAGGCCGCCTGATGGCGCTGGGGGACTGTCACCACGAACCGGCTCTGGCTCTCGCTGAACAGGAGGTGGTCCCTCCTGGCCACCCCTTCGCTGGGCAGGGCGTCGATGTCCACTATCATTCCCAGGCCGCCGGAGAAGGCGGTCTCCGCAAGCGCTACGGCCACGCCGCCGTCCGAGCAGTCGTGGCAGGAGGCCACGAGTCCCTTGCGGATGGCGGAGGCCAGGGCGTCGTACCTCTTCCTGGCATCCTGGAACCGCACCCGCGGAACCCGGTTGCCGGTGAAGCCCATCATTTGAAAGTACTCGGACGCCCCCATCTCCGGGTAGGTGATCCCCAGGACATAGACCAGGTCGCCAGGACGCTTGGCGTCCATGGTGACCGCCAGCCTGACGTCCTCGATGCGGCTGATCACCGAATAGAGCAGTGTGGGCGGGATGGATATCTTGACCCCGCCGATGGTTGCGTCGTTCTTCATGGAGTCCTTGCCCGAGATGCAGGGCACGCCGTATGCGGTGCAGACGTCGTAGAGCCCCTTGTTCGCCCTAACGAGCTGGGCGAGCTTATAATGGCCGTCAGGGGTCTTCTCGGACTGGACAGGATCGCACCAGCAGAAGTTGTCCAGGCCGGCCATGAACTCCAGGGTGCCGCCAACGGCGATGGCGTTCCTGACCGCCTCGTCCACGGCGCAGCACGCCATGTCGTAGGTGTCGATGTCGCTGTAACGGGGACATATGCCGTGGGCCACCACCAGGCCGTCGAAGGAGTCGAGATCCGGCCTTATGACCGCCGCGTCGCTGGGGCCGTCGTCCTGGGCCCCGGTCAGGGGTTTGACCACGCTGCCCCCCTGCACCTCGTGGTCGTACTGGCGCACCACGTACTCCTTGCTGCAGACGTTGAACCTGCCGAGGAGCTGCTTGAGGGTGGCTCCCAGCTCCTCTGGTTCGGGAAAGTTCGGCTCCTCGTGGGATGGTGGATTCCATACCGCCCTCAGTTCGAGCTGTGGAACCCCGTCGTGGACGAAATCGAGGTCCAGGTAGGCCACGGTCTTTCCGTCATAGAGGCAGTGATACTTGCCCGAATCCGTGAAGGTGCCGAGCACGGTGGCCTCCACGTCCATCTTCCTGGCAAGCGCCAGAAACTCGTCCAGCTTCTCCTGGGGAACGGCGACGGTCATACGCTCCTGGGCCTCGGAGAGGAGGATCTCCCAGGGCTGGAGGCCGGGATATTTCAGCGGGGCCCTGTCGAGGTGCAGCTCCATGCCTCCTGCCTCCTGGGCCATCTCTCCCACCGAGGAGGAGAGCCCTCCGGCGCCGTTGTCGGTAATGGAGTGGTAGAGGCAGAGGTCCCTGGCCCTGAGCAGGAAGTCGGTCATCTTCTTCTGGGTTATGGGATCGCCTATCTGCACCGCCGTGGCCGGCGAGCCCTCGTGCAGCTCTTCAGAGGAGAAGGTAGCGCCATGAATGCCGTCCTTGCCTATGCGGCCTCCACACATGACTATGGCATCTCCTGGCCTGGCCCTCTTCTCATGGGCCGGCTGGTCGCACACCTCCTTTGGCATGATTCCGCCGGTGCCGCAGAACACCAGGGGTTTGCCCAGGTAGCGCTCGTCGAAGAGGATGGAGCCGTTGACTGTGGGGATGCCGCTCTGGTTCCCGCCGTGTTCCACGCCCTCTCTGACTCCTTCGAAGATCCTCTTGGGAT
>WFVQ01000217.1 GCA_015491585.1 Deltaproteobacteria bacterium | reverse complement strand
GCAAATCCAGACCTCCGAGAGGCACGTTCATTGTGGGGCCGTGAGATATTCGCCCCGTTGAGGATGAATCTCTCAAGCGCAGATCAGGGTGCATCGGCCATCTTTTGCGGCGAAAGAGAGGGTGTATGCAGGCCTGTTGTGGCTGAAATAGGCAGCGGAAGTGCGTATGGGAGTATGAATGGTATAGGTATCGAACCTTTCAAAGTCTTAGAACGCAGTCCCGTGATTCCAGTTGTCGTCATCGAGGAGTTGAATGATGCCGTTCCCCTTGCCCGAGCCCTGCTCAGGGGGGGGATAAAAGTGATAGAGGTGACTCTCAGGAGCGAGGCGGCCTTAGAGGCGATTTCTCTGATAAACAGGGAGGTGCCTGAAATATTGGTTGGAGCAGGGACGGTTTTGAACAGTAAAGATTTGATGGCGGTGGCCGAGGCCGGCGCCTCATTCGCTATTAGTCCCGGCATGACGCAGGAGCTGCTAGAGGTGGGGCAAGATGGCAACATTCCTTTGATTCCAGGTATATCGACGGTATCGGAGCTTATGTGTGCCCTCGAAATGGGGTTCGAAGTGTTCAAGTTCTTTCCAGCAGAGGCGGCAGGAGGCGTGGATATGCTGCGTTCTATTGCCGGGCCGTTTCCAAGGGTGCGTTTTTGTCCTACTGGAGGTATCGGTGAATCCAACTTTCTTGAATATCTTGCGCTGGCCAATGTTATATGCGTAGGTGGTGCATGGGTGGCGCCTATAGAGTTGATCCGGAAAGGCCATTGGGACTCCATTTCAGTGTTGGCGTCAGATGCATTGCAGGCAGCCCGCGATTCAAAGCTGTGGGGGCCATAGCATGGCTATTGAGCAATGTTCAGCCGGATGCCATGAGGTGAATCATGGGCCTTGACAGGCTTTATATCGCATCGATGACTCCTGGCGCTGGGAAGCTGGTGGTTACAATGGGCCTAATGGAGCTACTGACGAGACGGATAGGCAAGATAGCCTTCTTCAGGCCCATAATAGATCCACCAGGAGGGAGCAGAGATCCTCATATAGAGTTGATACGAAGCCGCTATACACCGTCGTTGTCTTACGACGACTGTTTTGCATTTACCGCCGACGAAGTAAAGGCCCAGGATGCAGAAGGGAGATTCGGTGAGGTCATATCCGGCATCATTGAGCGTGTCAAAAAGCTGGAGGAACGGTTCGACTTTATTCTTTTTGAGGGCCTGAACAGTTACGGATTCCTGGCCGCTTTCGACATGAGCGTGAATATAGAAATAGCCAAGAATATCGGTGCCCCATTCATCAGTGTTATGAATGGGCAAGATTTACTTGTCTCCGAGGTGGAAGAGGCTGTCAGTATAGCTAATAGTGCTGTAGATGAGGCGGGTTGTCTCCACTTTGCCCTCTTCATTAACAGGTTGGCACCTGAAGTTCACGGGCATCTCGTCAATGCCCCAAAACCTTATAGTGGCCCCGAAGACCTTCCCGTCTTTTACCTGCCAGAAGTGGATGAGCTAGACCATCCTACGGTTGGTGAGATAGCAGATCATACAGGAGCTTCTCTGGTCATTGGCCGCGAAGAAGACCTTTCAAAGGTGGTTAGTCAGTGCAAGATTGCAGCGATGACTGTGGAGCACTTTCTTGATTATGTAGAGGAGGGAGATCTTATCATCGCTGCTGGTGACCGTTCTGATATCATACTTGCCTCGATTTCTAGTCTGTTCTCGCCTCGTTATCCCAATATAGCCGGCATACTGCTTACAGGTGGATTCGTGCCTGGCCCAAATGTCATGGGCTTGTTTGAAGGGCGTTCCATCCCTGTGCCCATTATCAGTTTGGAGAGTGATACATATACGGCATCGCGGTCCGTGGATGAAGTGCCCGCCGTAATCGCTCCTGGAGATGAAAGGAAGGCGGCCCTTGTTCTCGGTATTTTTGAAGAGAATGTAGATACAGATATTCTCATCGAGCGTGCCACACTCGGCAGGCCGTCGGTGATGACTCCGGCCATGTTCCAATTTACGCTCTTTGAAAGGGCGCGTGATCAACACAGTCATATAGTGCTTCCGGAATCGGAAGATGAGCGGATACTGAGAGCCGCGGAGCTACTGTTGAGGCGAGGAATAGTTGATATAACCCTTCTTGGTGATCCTGCCCGCGTAGAGGCCGATACAGCCGCCCTCGGCATAGATCTCTCTGCTGCGAGGGTAGTCGATCCTGCTGTTTCTGCGTGGCGTGATGAGTTTGCGCATGAGCTCGCCTCTTTGCGCGGCCATAAGGGCGTGACACTGGATTCGGCCAGGGAAATACTGTTGGACAGTACTTATTTCGCCACCATGATGGTCCATCTGGGCAAGGCGGACGGCATGGTATCAGGTGCTGCACATACTACCGCCGACACCATACGCCCCGCCCTTCAAATCATAAAAACCAGGCCGGGATATTCTATAGTTTCTAGTGTCTTCTTTATGTGTATGGACACTAGAGTCTTGGTCTACGGTGATTGCGCCATCAATCCAGACCCGACGTCAGAACAGCTTGCAGATATTGCTCTTGCCTCTGCAGAGACCGCCCTGCTTTTTGGGATCGAGCCCAGGGTTGCCATGCTCTCTTATTCTACTGGTAGCTCAGGAGGCGGAAAAGATGTTGAGAAGGTGAGGCATGCTACTGATTTGGTGCGTGAGCGTATGCCCGGCTTGGCTGTGGAGGGCCCGATACAATATGACGCTGCTATAGATCCAGAGGTGGCTCGAGTGAAGATGCCTGGCAGCGACGTGGCTGGCATGGCCACGGTCTTTATATTCCCAGATCTCAACACCGGTAATAATACCTACAAGGCGGTGCAGCGAGCCACAGGTGCCATAGCCATAGGCCCTATACTTCAAGGGTTGAAGCGGCCTGTCAATGATCTTAGTAGGGGGTGCACAGTTGCCGATGTAATCAATACCGTGGCCATAACCGCTATCCAGTCCCGGCCCCTTCGTGGTCTTCTGCCCGGTCATTTGTAAATACCTGTGGTTTCAGCCTAATTCTGAGATAGTTGGAGTATTGAATATTCTATTCAAATCTTCTATCTCCAAGTTAAGACATGGAAGGAAAAGAGGGTGTCCATACTCGTATTAAATTCTGGATCTTCATCTTTAAAGTTCAAACTTTTCTCTTTGCCCTCTCTTGCTTTGCTCGCGTCTGGCGCAGTTGAAGAAATTGCCATAAGGGATCAGGGACGGTTCCACATCAAGTGGCTTCAAAAGGGCACATGGGTAGAGGAGGATACATGCTCCCAATTCGAGGATCATGAGGCAGCCATACAGGCGGTTGCCGCCTCGTTGGATAGGATAATCCGTCTGCTGCCAGACGGTGTTGTAAAGGCAGTGGGACATAGGGTGGTCCACGGAGGGGAGAGGTTCCTGGAGCCTGTTGTGGTGAATGGTGAGGTGATCGAAGCTCTCAGGGAGCTTATCCCCTTGGCCCCTCTACACAACCCCGCAAATCTCAAGGGCATTGAACTCGCTATGTCCTTAATGCCTGATGCCCTCCAGGTGGCAGTCTTTGACACAGCATTCTATCATGGCCTTCCGCCATATTCATTTCTGTATGGCCTTCCTCTATGGTTATACCGTGAAGCTGGCATAAGGCGTTACGGCTTTCACGGGACATCTCACTCCTATGTCGCCAGCCAGGCTGCCGCGCACCTGGGCGGGTCTGTTGACAGATTTAAGATGATAACGCTCCATCTTGGCAATGGTGCCAGTGCTGCTGCAATCGACCGGGGGCAGTGTGTAGATACTTCTATGGGTTTCACCCCATTGGAGGGTTTAATAATGGGGACAAGATGCGGAGATCTTGATCCCTCAGTGATATTTTTTCTCAACCGCGAGCTTGGAATGTCTTTCGAAAGTATCGAGGAGTTGCTCAATAGAGATAGTGGCCTGAAGGGATTATGCGGAGAGAGTGATGTGCGGGAGATACTTTCAATGATACAGAGGGGCAATAATGATGCCTCCACGGCCTTAGAGGCTTTTTGTTATCGAGTCAAAAAGTACATTGGAGCCTATATGGCAGTGCTTGGTGAGCTAGATTGTTTGGTTTTCACTGGCGGTATAGGGGAAAACTCGCCAGAGGTTCGAGAACGGTGCTGCGATGGATTGGAGACATTTGGCATAGCGATAGATAAAGAGGCCAATAGATCCCTCAAGGGGCAGGGTGTAATAAGCGGGGCGAATAGAAGGGTA
The DNA here is from genome assembly GCA_015491585.1 of Deltaproteobacteria bacterium. Lineage (GTDB taxonomy): Bacteria > Desulfobacterota > Dissulfuribacteria > Dissulfuribacterales > S140-46 > S140-46. The sequence continues at coordinate 5,493 of WFVQ01000217.1, read as the reverse complement.
CAAGTCTTAGTGATACCGACAGACGAGGAGTACGGGATAGCAATACAGGCGTCGAAGTTTTTGGAGTCAAAATGGTAAGGAGGCAAAAAACCAAGACGGTCTGCACCATCGGTCCTTCTACAGAGGAAGCTGAGGTTATGGAAGCAATGATGCGTGCAGGGATGGATGTGGCCAGGCTTAACTTTTCCCATGGGGATTTTAGCTACCACGGGACTTTGATAAAGAGGCTCAGAAGCGTTGCAGCTAAAATAGGCCATCCTATCACCATAATGGCTGATCTGCCTGGGCCTAAAATGCGGATAGGAACCTTTGCCAGAGAGCCGGTGCAGCTATTGCAGGGAGGCCGTTTTCTGCTCACGGCCCTCAAGATTGAGGGCGATGAAACCACTGTTTACTGTCCTATTCCGGAGTTGTTTGAGGCTGTGCGTCCTGGGCACCGCCTTTTCTTAAACGACGGGATGATAGAGCTTGAAGTCGAGCAAATCCGTGATAGCGAAATAGAATGTAAAATCGTTGTTGGTGGGGTTTTGAGATCGCGGAAAGGACTTAATGCCCCATATATCGATCTGGGAGCCTCAGCTTTTACAGCGAGAGATCGAGAATGTCTTGAATTTGCTCTGGCCAACGGCGTGGATGCAGTGAGCCAGTCTTTTGTGGGGTCTGCCGAAGATGTTATGGCGGTCAGGAAAGCGGCGGAAGAGTGTGGGGGGAGGCCCTTTGTCATAGCGAAGATAGAGCGTGCCGATGTTCTGGACAGGCTTGATGAGGTTATAGAAGCAGCTGATGGCATAATGATCGCCAGGGGCGACCTTGGCGTGGAGATCCCCATAGAAGAGATAGCTGTTATCCAGAAGCGTATTGCTGCCCTGGCAAGACGTCGAGGACGTCCGGTCATAACCGCTACCCAAATGCTGGAGTCCATGACCAGGAACATAAGGCCAACTAGGGCCGAGGCTACGGATGTGGCAAATGCGATCATAGATGGTACGGATGCAGTCATGCTCTCAGAGGAGTCCGCGATGGGGAAGTATCCTGTGGAGGCGTTGAAAACTCTGATTCGAATAGCCATTGCCACTGAGTCTATGATTGATATGGCGGCATTGCGCTCGAATGGTTGCAATTCTGCCGATGGCAATAATGAAGGTGCGCAGTGGACCGCAGAAGAAGCTGTTGCAAGAGCAATGAATATATTGGCCATGAGTTTTGACTCCCCCGCAATAATCTGTCCTACAGACAGCGGAGCCACGGCACGGCGTATCGCCAGATTCAGAATGCCACAATGGATAGTTGCCATGAGTCAATCCAAGGTAACTTTACGAGGGCTTTCATTCTCGTATGGTGTGTTGCCGCTTCATATCAAGCAAAAGCCCAGCGGCTGGAATGACATGGTTAAGCAATTGGTCCGCGAGCTTGGCATTTCAGGTGGGCGTCATCTGCTTCTTATTGAAGGGCCGTCTAAGGCGCATCCAAATGCCAATCACCGGATAGAGATGATTCCATTTAATGATTAGATGTCAAATTTCTGATTCCCTGGAGGAGCTATGCTTTGCAGATGCAAGAACTGATTGGAAAAGTAAGATTACGTTTTAATGGGCTGATAATGCCAACTGTGTATTGTGAACCGTTTCTTTTAATTTTCATTCAACATGGAGATAGTAATGGCGAAATCAAGAAGAGGGAAAAAATGCACTCCCAAAGGTCAATGTAGTCACAAAGAGATTATCAATGAGTTGAAGCGGGCATTTGCATACAATCTGTTTTATCAGCAGGGCAAGCCTGTCGAAACAGCTACGAAAAACGACTTGTATATGGCCGTAGCCTACACCATTAGGGACCGTATGCAGCACTTGTTTGTAAACTCGGTAGAACATCTGATCGAAAGAAAATTTCGTATAGTGAGTTATCTTTCAGCAGAATTTTTGATGGGACCGTATTTGGAGAATAATCTCCTCAACTTGGGCCTTTATGACGATGTGGCACAGGCCCTTAAAGAGACGGGGCTGGATATCGCTGAGATTGTAGCCCATGAGCCAGAGCCAGGTCTTGGTAACGGCGGCCTAGGCCGTTTGGCTGCCTGTTATCTTGATTCTTTAGCCACTTTGCAGATACCAGCCATTGGGTATGGGATACGTTACGAGCACGGTATGTTCCACCAGGTGATAGAGGATGGTTGGCAAAAGGAGTTGAGTGACCAGTGGCTTCATTATGGTAATCCCTGGGAAATAAAGAAACCTGAGATTTGCTATAGTATCGGTTTCGGCGGTTATACCGAGAGCTATACAGATGAAGATGGGCGGTTTCGTGTCATATGGAAACCAGCCAGGATGGTTAATGCCGTTGCATATGATACCCCTATTCCTGGTTATAGGGTCAACAACGTCAACCTGTTGCGTCTTTGGAGTGCAGAGGCCGTGGAATCCTTCGACTTCGAAGAGTTCAATGTGGGCGATTTTTATGGCGCTATAGAAGAGAAGATCAAGGCTGAGAACATCTCCAAAGTGTTATATCCCAATGATGACCAAGAAGCTGGCAAACGTCTTCGACTGGAACAGCAGTATTTCTTCGTATCCGCCTCACTCCAGAATATGATCTCGATCCATCTCAGGAAGTACGACGACTTGACCAATTTCCCCGACTCCTTCGCGGTTCAACTCAACGACACCCATCCAGCGGTTGCAGTGCCGGAACTCATGAGGCTTCTCATGGATGAGCACGGCTTCGGATGGGAACAGGCGTGGGAGATAACCACCAGGACCTTCTCTTATACCAACCACACACTTCTGCCGGAGGCTATGGAAAAGTGGCCTATAGGGATCTTCGGTTCCCTTTTGCCCAGACATCTGGAGATAATATACGAGATAAACCGCCGGTTCCTGGAAGAGGTGGAGCTCAAGTTTCCCGGTGAACATGACCGGTTGCGCCGCATGTCCATAATCGACGAAGAGGGCGAAAGGTATGTGCGGATGGCCAATCTGGCCTGCGTTGGAGGGCATGCCATAAACGGCGTGGCAGCCCTCCACACCTCCCTTTTACGTTCACATACCCTCCGCGACTTCGAAGAGATGTGGCCTGGAAAGTTAGTAAACGTGACCAACGGAGTCACGCCCAGGAGGTGGATCGCGGTAGCCAATCCCCGTCAGTCCGCCCTAATAACCGAGGCCATAGGGGAGGGATGGGTGACAGACCTGGAGCGGCTGCGCGGTCTTGAGACGTTCGCCGAAGATCCGGCCTTTCGGGAGAAGTGGATGGAGGTACAGGAGAAGAACAAGGAAGACGTGGCCGCATTGGCCGCCTCCAAGGGCATCAGTGTCGATCCTGCCTCCATGTTCGACGTGCAGGTCAAGCGCATACACGAGTACAAGAGGCAGCACCTGAACGTACTCCATATACTTACACTGTATAACCGCATAAAGGCCGATCCATCCATCCATGTGACACCCAGGACGTTCGTATTCGGTGGCAAGGCGGCGCCAGGTTACTTCATGGCTAAGCTCATAATCAAGCTGATAAACTCGGTGGCCAAGGTTGTGAATAGCGATCCCGACGTCGCTGGACGGCTGAGGGTCTTCTTTCTGCCTAACTACAATGTGAAGACAGGTCACATGGTCTATCCTATGGCCGATTTGTCAGAGCAGATCTCCCTTGCCGGAAAGGAAGCCTCTGGCACAGGAAACATGAAGTTTTCCATGAACGGTGCCCTCACCATAGGCACTCTGGACGGCGCCAATGTCGAGATCAGGGAAGAGGTGGGTGAGGAGAACTTCTTTCTGTTCGGACTCACTGTGGAGGAGGTGCTGGAGCTCAAGGCCTCGGGATACGATCCAGCCGCCTATTACAAGGCCAACGATGAGCTTAGAGGGGTGATGGATCTGCTCGTTTCGGGCCTTATCTCCGATGGTGACACCGACCTGTTTAGGCCTATATTCGATTCTCTCCTCTACCACGACGAGTATTTGCTATTGGCAGACTACGAGTCGTACGTAAGGTGTCAGGAGGATGTAGCGGCAGCCTTCGAGGACAAGGAGAGGTGGGCCAAGATGTCCATCTTGAATGTGGCTAGGATGGGTAAGTTTTCGTCTGACCGCTCCATAAAGGAGTACTGCGATAAGATATGGAACGTGCGTCCTGAGCCGGTGAAGTTGAAGTGGGAACGGGTACCTGAGGAAGGCGTGGTGATGAGGCGAACAAGGCGGTGACTATAGCCTGGTTAGTATCTTGTCCATGCGGCTTGCCATCTTGACGATAGCGGGCCAGTCTGCAGAAACTATGTCCTGGCTGTGGGCGAGGTTGTTGCGCAGCGATTCCAGGTCCTTTATGACCTGCCTCGCCTCCCGCCTGGACTGGACCCCAAAGTCGCGGCGCATAGCCGGATCTCTCATGACTATGCCCGCCTTGTCCGAGAGCTGGAGACAGTCCACGAGGGAAACCCGTTGTCCCCGCCGCTCACGTTCGGCAGCCAGCTCCCGGGCCTTTTTCAGCCTGCCATCAGACACCATAGAGTGCCATGCGCCGTCGGGATAAGTGGTCTCTATGAGGCGTGTGATGTACATCTCGATAATGGTCACCATGCCGAATAGCCACATCCTGACCGGCGGCTTCTGTATGTCGCTCCTGCTTACAACTCCTTCTATCCCCCCGAATGCGGAGAGAAAACAATGGTCGTGCAGCGCAAGTACGCCGATCACATCGGCCAGGGAGGACATAGCCGTGAGTATCTGGACGGATGGCACGGGTGAGCATCTTTCCAGGCGGCCCATCTCCCTGGAGAGGCGAGCATACCCTATCACCCTCCCTTCTTCTGATAGGCCCACCACTGCCAGCTCATGCCTTTCCATGAAGTTACGCAGTTCCTCGTCTGAGATGCTGGCATCTGCAGAGATCAGGGGCTCTGCTATGTCTATAGCGGTAAAACCCTCGGAAAAGAGCCTCTTTATCCTGGTGTAAAGGGATCGTTTCGTCAAATCTAGCATTTCCGGTTCCCGTCCCCGGCGCCGCTCGTGAGCTGCCACCGCGTCCAGCCCCCTGGACAGCTCCTTTCTCGCCATTTTGTACAAGGTCTCGTCTCCATCCTTGAGCACGTCAAGCATCCTACCCATTTCATCCAGATAGACCTTGGCGAATCCTGGATCGTGGGCCGCTATGCTGCGGCAGTTGTCTATCAAGTCGGCCAGCTTGACGGTCTTGGCCTCTGGCGCGGCCTTGGCCGTATGGGCCAGGTCGATGGCCTTTCTCACCGCTCTGTTGCCATCGGGCTGACGACTGACGTCGGTGAGATCTGCAACGAGTTCCATCACCCTCGCACCGAATTCCTGTTCGATCTCCTTCAGGGTGACGCCCGTGTCCTCGACTACGTCGTGGAGCCAGGCAGCGGCTATCACCTCCGGATCGTCGGTGACCGATGCCACCAGCCGTGCTACCGCCTCTGGATGGACCTCGTACGGCTCGCCGGTGTACTTGCGCCGCTGCCCCAGTTCGCCGTGCGCCCTCTTGGCG
>WFVQ01000216.1 GCA_015491585.1 Deltaproteobacteria bacterium | reverse complement strand
TTTCCCGTGGTCTTCATCGTGGGATGTGACGCCGGAATACTTCCCTGGCCGCCGGCAGACGTGGAAGAGGAAAAGCGGTTGCTGTTCGTGGGCATGACCCGGGCGTCCAGAAGGCTGCTGCTCTCTTCGGGCGGGAGGAAGAGATTCTTGGGGCAGCCCCTGCCTGGCAGACCCTCGCCATTTCTCTCCCGTATAGCCCGGGAGCTGAGGGAGGAGGAGAGGTTCAAAGCGCGAAGGGGGAGAAAGAGATCCCAAAATCGGCAACTCTCCCTGTTCTGATCCCATTTTCCGTTTGCGTGTTCCAATCCCACCGGTTTGGTGGTAATAGTTGAGCAGCTTTGTGGAGGTACGACCATGAGGATAACACGGGAAGAAGTGGAGCACGTGGCACACCTTGCCAGGCTGCACCTCGAGCCGGACGAGATCGAGGCATATACCAGGCAACTCGGGGAGATACTCGACTACATCGCCGAGTTGCAGGAGCTCGACACCAGCGACATAGAGCCCACGTCCCATGCCCTGGAGGTAACCAACGCCTTCAGGGAGGATGCGACGGCACAGTCGCTGCCAAACGAGAAGGCCCTTGAAAACGGGCCCCAGACCGAAGACGGCGCCTTCGTGGTTCCAAGGATAATATGAGGTGCAGGTCATGGATGATCTCACGAAGCTCAGTTTGGCCGAGACTTCAGAGCTGTTGGCGAGGCGGGAGATCAGCGCCAGAGAGGTGGCCGCCGCCTACCTTGACCGCATAGAGGCGGTGGATCCCAAGGTGAAGGCATATATAAACGTGAACCGCGACCTGGCTCTGACAATGGCAGACGAGGCGGACAGGCGGCTAGGTTCCGGGCAGGCAGGCCCGCTTACCGGCGCCCCCATTGGGATCAAGGACGTAATATGCATCCAAGGGGTCCCCACCACCTGCGGTTCACGGATGCTGGAGAATTTTGTCCCTCCCTACGATGCCACCGTGATAAAGAAACTCAAAGAGGCGGGGGCCGTATTCCTCGGCAAGCTCAACATGGACGAGTTCGCTATGGGATCCTCTACGGAAAATTCCGCCTTCCATCCCACCTTCAATCCCTGGGATCTCTCGAGGATACCCGGCGGCTCCAGCGGCGGCTCGGCCGCGGCGGTGGCAGCGCGGACCTGTGTCGCATCCCTCGGCTCCGATACCGGCGGTTCAATCAGGCAACCAGCCTCCCACTGCGGTGTGGTAGGCATGAAACCCACCTACGGCCGGGTCTCAAGGTTCGGCTTGGTGGCCTTCGCCTCCTCCCTGGACCAGATCGGGCCGCTCACCAGGGACGTGAGAGACTGCGCCATGCTTATGGAGGCGATATGTGGGCACGATCCCTCGGACTCCACTTCGGCGCCAAGAGAGGCCGAGCCGTTCACCTCTTCCCTGGAAGGGCCGGTAAATGGGATCAAGGTAGGAGTGCCAAGGGAATATTTCGCCGATGGCCTCAGCCAGGAAGTGGCGCAGGCGGTGAACAGGGCCCTCGACACCCTGCGGGAGCTCGGTTGCGAGCTGGTTGAGGTGGAGTTGCCCCACACGAAGTACGCGGTGGCCACCTATTATATCATTGCACCGGCAGAGGCCAGCTCCAACCTCTCCAGGTACGACGGCGTAAAGTACGGTTTCCGTGCAGGAGAATACGAAGATCTGATGGATATGTACAAGAAGACCCGTTCCCAGGGTTTCGGAGCGGAGGTGAAGAGAAGGATCATGATCGGCACCTATGCCCTATCCTCCGGTTTCTACGATGCCTACTACCGGAAGGCCTCACAGGTGCGGACCCTGATTAAGCAGGACTTCCTGCGCGCGTTCGAGAAGTGCGATGTCATAGCCGGGCCCGTGGCTCCGACCACGGCATTCAAAATAGGAGAGAAGGCCAGTGATCCCTTGCAGATGTATCTCTCCGACATCTTCACCATACCCGTGAACCTGGCCGGAGTGCCTGGCCTCTCCGTACCCTGCGGCGTGGATAAGGATAATCTTCCCGTAGGCCTCCAGCTCGTATCCAACTATTTCAGGGAAGATATTTTGCTCAAGGTGGCTTATAATTTCGAAAGGGCCAGAGGCCCCATGCCCGACTGGCCCGAACCATAACGTAAGGATTCGAGATGCAACGCATTCCCCTGAAGGCCGCCAAGCCAGGGATGGTCACCGCCAAGGAGGTAAAGACGCCGGACCAGAAGATCCTCTGTGGCTCGGGCACCGAACTATCGCAGGAGATCATAGACCGGCTCAGGCGCGCTGATATAACGTCGGTGGTGGTAAAAGGACGGCCGGTACAGCTTCCCGGGGAGAAGCCGCTCAAGGAGCGGTTGAAGGAGCTAAAGGGACGCTTCTCCAAGGTCCAGGGCGACCCTGTGCTCAATGCCCTCATGAAGCTCATAGCCGAGGAATGGATAGCCGAGGAACTCCTCATGGAAGAAAACGAAGGGGCCGAGGCAAATGCGTGAGAGCCCTGCCAACACAGAAGATATACGCCAGCGGCTCAAACAGGTCCAGTCACTGCCGACTCTGCCGCCCATAGTCTCCAAACTCAACGAGATGGTAGAAGACGAGGGGGTCACGGCCGCTCGTCTGGGAAGCGTCATAGAGAAGGACCAGGTCCTGACGAGCAAGCTCCTCAAGATGGTCAACTCCTCCTTCTTCGGTTTTCCGCAAAGAATCAGCACCGTATCCAATGCCATCGTGCTGCTGGGGTTCAACGTCATCAAGACCCTTATTGTCACATCGTCCATATTCGAGGTGATGCAGTCTTCCGACGTGGGACTGTGGGAGCACTCCTTGGGATGTGCCACTGTTGCTGGCATCCTTGCAAAGAGGAAAGAGATTAAAAACCCGGAGGAGATCTCGACCGCGGCCTTGATCCACGACCTGGGCAAGATCGTGGTCAGAGCGGAGCTGCCTGATAAACACGACGCGATCCTTGAACTCGTCAAAAAAAAGGGCATCTCATTCAGAGATGCGGAAAAGGAGCTCCTTGGGGTAGGGCATGGCGAGATAGGCGGATGGCTGGCCCAGGAGTGGAACCTGCCGCCGCGGCTCGTGGAGCCTATCACGTATCACCATCGCCCTCTGGAGGCCCCGCAATTCAGGGATCTCGCAGCGCTGGTGCACTTTTCCGACATCTTGATAAGGGCATGGGGTTTTGGCTTCGGTGGAGATCCTTGGGTTCCTCCCCTGGACCACGATGCGTGGCAGCTCATAAAGTTCACCAAGGGAGAGATAAAGGAGATCTTGAAGGAGTTGGAGGAAAAACTCATAGACCTCCAGGATTTCACCATGGAAATTCACGAAATGACAGAATAACTTTGGATCTACTGGGATGCATCATGGATACCACCGCATAGCAGTAGTTGGGTCAGGAATCCTGGATGATAGCGGAAAACAACTGCTCCTTGAGGCCAAAGGCCTTAAGGTCACGGTATACAAGGATCCAGGCAGGGCCTTGGAGACCATCCTGAACGATCCCCCTGACCTCCTCGTCATCAGAAAGGACCTGCCCAACGATATGGCCCGGGATGTGGTCAAGGCCCTTAAAGAGAACCTAAGGCTGGCACTTCTTCCCATCTGTCTCATGATCCGAGAGGAGGACTTCTCAGCCGACATCGACTGGGAAGAATTCCCTGTGGATGACCTCCTGGCCGACACCGCGCCCGTGGACGAGATCATCTCCCGCCTATCCCTGGCCCTGGCGAGGATACACCGGGTGGCGGACAACAATCCGCTGACCATGCTGCCGGGCAACTCCTCCATACTCAAGACTATCCAGGCCCTACTGGACCAGGGGGAGGAGAGGATAGTAGGCTACGTGGACATTGACAACTTCAAGCCCTACAACGACCGGTATGGCTTCTCCCGCGGAGACGAAGTGATAAGGATGACCGCCAGGATCCTGGTAAACGTGGTCCAAGAGCTCGCAGGGGGCGAGGGATTCGTGGGCCATGTCGGCGGTGACGACTTCGTCTTTGCCGTGCCTCTCGGCAAGGGGGAGGAGGTGGCCAAGCAGGTGGTCGAAAACTTCAACTCCTTGATACCCCTTTTCCTCGACGAAAAAGATGTTGAAATCGGATGTTTCCTGAGCAAGGACCGCCAGGGCAACGAGCGCAGGTTCCCCCTGACCAGTCTGTCCATAGCCCTGGTCCCCTGTTACAAGGGGCGTTTCAAGCACTACGGAGAGGTGGCCTCGGTGGCGGCACAGGTGAAAAAGAAGGTGAAGTCAATGCCAGGCAGCAACTACTACGTGGATCAGAGGAGATCTTAACATGCCCCTTCTGGCGCTGATGCTCTTCCTGGGCCTTTTTGCAAACGCGAGCGTGGCATCTGGAGAGAAAGTGGTGGTGGCAGCCACCACTTTTCCCCTGGCAGAGCTGGCCCGTGGGGTCGTGGGCGGGGAAGGCCGGGTTGTACAGATCGTTCCCCCTGGAGCCGACCCCCACTCCTGGTCCCCAGCACCGTCGGCAAGGCATCTGGTGGCTGAGGCGGACGTGCTGGTGTACTCGGGCGCACGTCTGGAACCGTGGGCCCGACGCCTCCTGGAATCCATGAAACATAAGCCCGCTGTCCTGGACTGCACCACAGTCCTGCCCGAAGCCGGCGGAGACGATCCCCACGTATGGCTCGACCTCTCCATAGATGTGGCCATAGTCCAGACGCTGTCAAGGCTCCTGGGCAACCGATTCCCCTCCCGCAAGGCCGTCTTCCAAGAAAATGCCGCAAGACTGATAAATAGGCTCAACGAGCTGGACCGCCTTTTCGCCAGCCGGCTCAAAAACTGCCGCCACCAGACCGTAGTGGTGGCTGGACACGCAGCATTCGGACGCTTGTTGAGCCGGTATGGGCT
>WFVQ01000215.1 GCA_015491585.1 Deltaproteobacteria bacterium | reverse complement strand
GTATAAGAGACAGCCACCTTGAGGAACACGGAGACAAGGCCTGGGCCAAAGGTAATCTAAAGATAAGAGACGCCCTATGGCATTGGGGCCTCAGATTGCCCGTCTCCATCAAGGCAATGGATCTCCAGACAGCCGATGACGGTTCGATAGCCCTGCGGGGAGAGGCCGTGGTGGGCGGCGAGGAGTTCTCCGTATCCGGCAAGGCGCTGCCCAGGAGGTACGGATTCACACTGGATGCCACCATATCGTCCCCCAGGCTCACCTGGCAGAATCTGGAGCAGCTTTTTGCCAAGGAAGAGGCCCCTCCATCCATCCAGGGTGCCGAGGCCACTGAAGAGGCCGCAGAAACGCTGGACCGTCCTGAGCCGTCCCCCTTCTTCACCGGCACGCTCCACCTGAATGCCAAGAATTTCTTGTATCACCGTCTCTTCAAAGGGGACGAAAAGCAGGAGTATCTCTTCACTCCACTGCGGGCATCGGTCTTCATATCCGAGGACAAGGAGATGAGGTTCGAGATCGGCCATGCAGAATTGTGCGGCCTGAGTATCAACGGCAAATGGGATGCCCGGGCGGAACATGGCGTCTTCAACCTCTTCACCGACACCCCCCGGCCTTTCAGAGACACCCTGGCATGCCTTCATGAGGACACCACGGTGATAGATGGCAACTTCACCGCCACCTTGAATCTGGCTGGCAGGCCTGGAGCATGGAGCGGAGGCGAGTTCCAGCTCGCTTCCAGAAACGGCCGCATCCTGAAGATGGGCCTCTTATCCAAGGTCCTGAGTGTCGTGAACATAGGAGATTTCCTGACAGGGCAAAACATGGAGGGATTCTTCAAGAAGGGATTTCCTTACAGCGAGCTTGAGACCCAAGGGATGATCTCTGACAACCGCCTCAGCTTCACCAAAGGGGTGGTTAAAGGGGCAGGGCTCAATCTGTTCTGGAAGGGCGACGTGGGCCTCAGCGACTATGACAGCGACATCGTAATGTTCGTCGCCCCCTTCAAGACCGTTGACGCAATAATCACCAAGGTGCCCATCCTGGGAAGGCTCGTCACAGGCAACAACAATGAGGCGTTCATCTCCCTTCCTGTGCGCATCAAAGGGCCCCTAAAAGAACCGGCGATCAGCGTGATGCCTCCTGGTACCGTGGGCAAGGAGCTCCTAAGGTGGGTGGGAAGCGTGGTCACCTTTCCCTTCAAGCCGCTGGGCGAACTGGAGGAAAAGGCGAACAAAAACAGAGACAGCGGCGGCGGTGCAGATGGACAGTAAACCGCGCTTGCCCTCCCGCCGGTCAGGCCCCAGGCACTGCCCGGCCCGCAAGACGGTTGACATACCAAAGATGGTGGCGTAAATCCAAATTGTTTTTCTTTTTCAATATCTACAAGGGGAGGAGACAAGATGTGGAATCCAATAGAGGGCGCCCCAAGGGAAGAGCTTGAGGCACTACAGGTAAGGCGGTTGCAGGCCACGGTGGAGAGGGTTTACCACCTGGTGCCCTTCTACAGGAAGAAGCTGGACGAGGCAGGGGTCTCCCCTGATGAGATAAAGGGCCTCGACGACCTGAAGCGGCTGCCTTTCACTACAAAGCAGGAGCTAAGGGACAACTATCCGTTCGGGCTGTTCGCCACGCCCCTGGACCAGGTGGTCAGGATACACTCCTCGTCGGGCACCACCGGCAAGCCTACGGTGGTGGGTTACACCGCGCACGACATGGAGGTATGGAGCGAAGTCATGGCCAGGACCATGAAGATGGCGGACGTGGGGCCGAAGGATGTGGTCCACAACGCTTATGGCTACGGCCTGTTCACCGGCGGCCTCGGCTTCCACTACGGCGCCGAACGGGTTGGTGCCGCGGTAGTGCCGTCCAGCGGTGGATTCACCAAGAGACAGCTCCTCCTGATGAAGGATTTCGGGGCAACAGTGCTCTGCTGCACCCCGTCGTTCGCGCTTCACCTCTTCGAGGTCGCCAAGGAGGAGGGATACGACATCGAGCGGGACTTCAAGCTCAGGGCCGGCTTCTTCGGTGCCGAGCCTGCATCCGAAGGTCTCAGGAAGGCCCTCACCGACTCCTGGAAGATTCAGTACGTGGAAGCATACGGACTCTCCGAGATCATAGGTCCAGGCGTGGCGGCAGGGTGCAGGCATGGAAGGCTCCATGTCATGGAAGACCACTTCATCCCAGAGATCATCGATCCAGAAACCGGCGAAGTTCTTCCAGACGGAGAGGAGGGAGAGCTGGTCATCACCACCGTCACCAAGCAGGCCCTGCCCATACTCCGCTACCGCACCAAGGACATAAGCCGGCTCCACCGCGAGCCCTGCGCCTGCGGCCGCACCCTCGTCTCTATGGAGTCGGTGAAAGGCCGCAGCGACGACATGCTCATAGTCAACGGCGTTAACGTCTTTCCCTCGCAGGTGGAGCACGTGCTGACCAAAGTCGAAGGGCTAACGCCCAACTACGTCATCGTGGTGGACAAGAAGGGGCTGCTTGATAAACTGGAGGTGTGGGTAGAAGTCGACGACCGTACCTTCGCCGATGGGGTCGGCGCCCTGGAGAACCTAAAGAAGCGGCTGGAACAGGAGATGCTCAACGAGCTCTACATCAACGTCAAGGTGAAGCTCGTGGAACCCAAGACCCTTGAACGCAGCATGGGCAAAGCCCAGAGGATAATCGACAAGAGACCTGCCTAAGGAGGGCGAAATGAGATCCAAGTTCGCGGTCAAACAACTCTCAATCTTCCTCGAGAACAGGAAGGGCCGGCTGCTCGAGGTGACGCAGGCCCTCAAGAAGAACTCCATCAACATACGGGCGCTCGCCCTGGCCGAATC
>WFVQ01000214.1 GCA_015491585.1 Deltaproteobacteria bacterium | reverse complement strand
TCGGGCAGGGACATCTACTCGGTGGCCGACCCGTCGGTGGTCATAATAACCATGCACTACAGCGGGCCTGAACTGAGGGACAAGAGCGGCAAGCTCCTCCTCTCCCCGGGCCAGTTCCTGGGCCACGGATCCGGGTTCTTTGTAAAAGAGAATGGGTACATCCTCACCAACAGCCATGTGGTGGATACTTCTGAATTCGGCAAGATCGCTCCCTATATCACCTTCGAGGTCGTATTGAAGGACGGCAGGAAACAGACTCCCCAGATAGTGAAGCGGGATCCTGCCCTGGATCTGGCCCTGCTCAAGGTCTCCGGCGGCCCCTATCCAGCGCTGCCCCTGGGGAGCGCCGCCAACCTCAAGGTGGGGGACCGTCTCTTCATCATCGGCACCCCCATCCGGCTGGAGTTCACCCACTCCCTAACCACAGGCATCGTCAGCGGCATGAACCGCACCAACGGCTGGATCCAGACCAGCGCCATCCTCCACGGCGGCAACAGCGGCGGCCCGGTTCTCGACTCCAACGGCCAGGTAGTGGGAGTAGCCGTTGCCGTGGCAAAGAAGCAGGCCAAGGAGCAGGCCCTGGTCCAGGGAAGGCTCATAGAATACATCACCTCTCAGCAGGCCTATGGGATCAGCTACATCATCCCCATAGACCATGCCGCCAACCTACTGAGGCTAACCTACTGATCCCCGGTCCCATGGTCGCCCTTGAGCCTGAGCCTTACCACGGCCATGGCAGCCGAGGCGGTCCCCCGCAAGGAGCGGATAAATCCGTGGAGGCTGCCATGGAGGGCCGCCCGGACGAACCGGTTCATCCCTATCTGGCCCTGATCGGTCCAGAGGGTGACCGGCGCCGGATCTCCGCCCCGGAGCTCCTCTTCCATGAAACGGACCAGGCCCGCCAGGTCGTCGCCCCTGAAGGCGGGGAGCTGTTGAGGCGGGGTCAGCCCCGGGTGGACGGCCACGGCCTTGACGTTGGAGGCCGCCTTCAGCAGCGCCTGGAGATCGCCCTCCTTTTGCGTTGACGGGTTGAGGCAGACCGCGATCTTCGGGATGGACGGGTCGGACTTGAACCCCTCAACCAAGACGAAATCCACCTCCGGAAAGAGGCGAAAGGCCAGATCTGCACCGGAGAGGTCGCCTCTCTTAAAGCCGCAGACCGCCATATCCGGACCGACCAGGCCCCACCGGTGGATTCCATCCTCCTGGAACAGGGCCGTGTCGCTGCCGGGCCTATGGGGCAGCAGCTCTGCGACCCGATGGTCCGTCGCCTTCAGTATGGCCACCCGGTGACCCCTCTCCTGGAGGGCCATGGCAACCCGGCGGACAAGCGTTGTCTTGCCCGAGTGGTGCCACCCCACGAACCCTACGCAGCACCACCCGGGCTGGAAGTCAGCCGTTGTCGCCATCGAGCAGATCACCGATGGTGCCGAGGATGGAGCCCTCTCCCTGGCGCTGTCCGCCGGCGCTGGGGGCGTGGGCCAGGATCCTGTCTGCGAGCCGGGAGAAGGGGAGGCTCTGGAGATAGACCGTGCCGTGGCCGCTGAGGGTGGCCAGGAATAGCCCCTCTCCACCGAAGAACATGGACTTGAGGTTGCCGGCCCGCTGGATGTCGTAATCAATGCCCTCGGTAAAGGCCACCAGGCAGCCGGTGTCCACCCGGATAGTCTCGCCGTGAAGCTCCTTCTCCACGATCATGCCGCCGGCATGGACAAAGACCATCCCATCACCGGTGAGTTTCTGGAGTATGAAGCCCTCACCGCCGAAAAACCCCGCCCCCAGTCGGCGGGTGAAGGCGATGTCGATGCGGGTCCCCAGGGCGGCGCAGAGGAAGGCGTCCTTCTGGCAGTAGAGCACCCCCCCCTTCTTTCCGAGGTCCACCGGCAGGACCTTTCCTGGATAGGGGCCGGCAAAGGCCACCCGCCTCTTGTCGGTTGCCCTATTGGTGAAGTGGGTCATGAAGAGGGATTCGCCTGTAATCGTCCGCTTGGCGGCGCTGAAGACCTTTCCCAGGAGGCCGGCGCCGGCGTCGCTTCCATCGCCGAACTTGGCCTCGAAGGAGATCCCGTCCTCCATCCAGTTCATGGCCCCGGCCTCGGCCACCACTGTCTCTCCTGGATCGAGCTCCACCTCAACCACCTGCATGTCGTGGCCGAATATCTCGTAATCAACCTCGTGACACTGCATAAAAAGAATCCTCCTTGCCTATTTGCCCCAGGATACATTCAGAATAGAAGGTAGTGAAGCAAAAAATGGGGCCAATGGCAGGGGCGGCGGTTGACTTCAAACGCCCCTTTTGTAAATTAACGGCCTGTGCCGGAGTGGTGGAACTGGTAGACGCGCCGGACTCAAAATCCGGTGGGGGTTACCCCGTGCGAGTTCGACTCTCGCCTCCGGCACCACTATCTCTTTGGTTGCATCGTAACGCCCTGCCCACCGAATTTCTTTTACGCCTACTTCAGTCCACCGGGAAAAGAGGCCCTGGAGGGTCTCTCTGCAGTGAAAGACCCCTTACCTCCACGGCCTCCACCCCCTTTCCAAGGAAGAAGCCCCTCACGCATCACCGCTATAGAAACATCATCTCAAGACGCAATAATTTTCCCCTTTTCTTTTTTCCGGTTTTGGGCTACCCTTGTGCCCAAACTTATCTGGAGGAGTTTTTCCAATGATACTGAAGTCATATACGGTGGGGTCCCTGGCGGTGCAGGCATATATAGTGGCCTGCCCAGAGACCAAGGAGGCCTTCATCGTCGATCCTGCGGGACGCGAGGAGTTCCTGGCCAAGGAACTGGAACGCCTGGGACTCAGCCTGAAATACATCGTCAATACCCACGGCCATCCAGACCACACCGCCGGAAACAAACGGATGAAGAGCCTCACCGGCGCGCCGGTCCTGATGCACAGCCTCGACGACGACCTGTTCAGGAGGCCCGACATCGCCTCCATGTTTCTTGCTTGGGGTTTCGAGCCAGCACCTCCCGCGGACAGGCACATCGAGGAGGGTGAACGGATAGAGGTAGGTACGATATCGTTCGAGGTGCTGCACACCCCTGGCCACTCTCCCGGCTCGGTCTGCCTCTACGGACACGGCCACGTAATAACCGGCGATACGCTGTTCGTAGGCGCAGTGGGAAGGACCGACCTGCCTGGCGGCTCCCTGGACACCCTGCTCGACTCGCTCCACTCCAAGGTCCTGACGCTTCCCGACGACACCATAGTGCTTCCAGGCCACGACTACGGAGCCACTCCCACCTCCACGATAAAACGGGAACGGGAGAGCAATCCCTTCGTAAGGTAGTTCGGACCCAGAACCGGCCCTTGCCCCGCACTTGCGCTCCAGCTCATTCCGCCTGTAAAGTTCCCGCATGAGCCGGAGAGCCAGGGAGAAAACCCCACATCCCAAGCGCCACCGCCCGGAAACGGACCGCCTGATAGCCAAGGCGGACCTGCGTTGTCCTCCGGGCCTTCCCATCGCATCCCACTGGGAAGAGCTACGCCAGGCCATCGCCGGGAACCAGGTGGTGATAGTCTCGGGAGAGACCGGATCTGGCAAATCCACACAGCTCCCCAAACTATGCCTCTTGGCCGGCTGCGGCCGGAGAGGACGCATAGTATGCACCCAGCCCCGGCGCATAGCCGCCATAACCGTGGCCGAGCGCCTCGCCCAGGAGCTGGGGCCCCTGGGCCCAATGCTGGTGGGATGGCGCATACGGTTCCAGGAGCGCCTCTCTCCTGACTCCCGCGTGGTCTTCGTGACCGACGGGCTGCTGCTGGCAGAACTCCAGCAGGACCCCTCACTCATGGCCTACGATGTCGTGATCGTGGACGAAGCCCACGAACGTTCCATAAACATCGACTTCATGTTGGGCGTGCTCAGGCGCCTCTGCAAAAAGAGGCCAGACCTGAAGGTGATAATCACCTCTGCCACCATAGATACGGCAAAATTCAGCAAGGCATTTGGCGGGGCCCCGGTATTCACGATATCGGGCAGGGGTTTTCCAGTAGAAATCATATATGATCCCATAGAGGAAGACAGCGACCTTTCCTCCGCCATTATCGACGCGGTGGAGCTCGCCAGGAGCGAAGATCCTCTGGGAAACATCCTCATCTTTCTCCCTACTGAAAAGGATATAATGGAAACTGTCACCATTTTGACGGAAAGATATCACGGCCTCTGCGAAGTGCTGCCCATGTTCGGCCGCCTCTCCAGCGCCCAGCAGAGGCGCATATTC
>WFVQ01000213.1 GCA_015491585.1 Deltaproteobacteria bacterium | reverse complement strand
GTCAGATGTGTATAAGAGACAGGGCTCCACCTCTAGGGACACCAGTCTCAAGGGAACCGTGACCGCCAGGGTCATCGAGGTGCTGCCCAGCGGGAATCTGGTCATAAGGGGTACCAGGGCCATCAAGATCAATAACGAGACCCAGTACCTGGTCCTAACCGGAATAGTGAGGCCGAGGGACTTAGATGCCGAGAACAGGATCTCTTCTACCAGGATAGCCGATGCCAGGATCGAGTATACCGGGGGCGGAGTCCTCAGCGAGAAGCAGCGCCCGGCATGGTTCGGCAGGCTCTTGGGGCTCATGGCGCTTTTTTAGCGTGGAGGTCTACAGTGGGAAAAAGAGGCCGTTCAAACCGTTGGATCCCGGTATTTTTTGCCGCCCTCGTCGTGGCGGGGGCTTGGTGCAGGGTTGATGCCGCAAGGCTCAAGGACATCGCGGACGTCGAGGGGGTGAGGCCAAACCAGCTCATCGGGTACGGCTTGGTGGTGGGTCTCAATGGCTCTGGAGACGGCACACAGGCCCAGTTCACCATCCAGTCCATAGTAAACATGTTGGAGCGTATGGGGATCAACGTCGATCCCAAACAGGTCAAAGTGAAGAATGTGGCCAGCGTCATGGTTACTGCCAAGATGCCTCCCTTCTCCAAGATAGGCCAGAAGATCGACGTGGTCGTATCGTCCATAGGAGATGCCAAGAGCCTTCAGGGCGGCACCCTGCTGCTCACTCCGCTAAAGGGCAGTGACGGCAAGGTCTATGCCCTGGCCCAGGGTCCGTTGAGCATCGGGGGCTTTGCAGCCGGCGGTGCAGGCGGCGGGGTCCAGAAGAACCATCCCACGGCTGGCCGGATACCCAACGGCGCCACCATAGAGCGTGAGATACCCGTGGCCCTCAACACCAAAAATCAGATCAGGATGAGTCTCAAGTCACCGGATTTCACCACCGTGATCAGGGCCGTTGACGCGGTCAACTCCCTGCTCGGCGGCAAGGTGGCCTTTCCAGTCGATGCTGAGACCTTCGTGATAAACGTGCCGAGGCAGTACGACGGCAATGTCGTCGGCCTGCTGGCGGCTGTAGAGAATGTGAAGATCGATCCAGATCAGAGGGCAGAGGTTGTTATGGACGAACGCACCGGCACGGTGGTGATGGGGGCCAATGTCAGGCTCGCGCCAGTGGCCATCGCCCACGGCAATCTCAGCATACAGATCTCCGAGAATCCCCAGGTCTCTCAGCCAGCCCCGTTAGGTGGCGGCCAGACCGTTGTCACCCCCTCTACCCAGGTCTCGGTCAAGGAGCAAGGCGGAAAGTTGATTCTCATACCTGAGCAGAATACCATCGGCGACCTCGTGAGCGCCCTAAATGCCGTGGGGGTGACGCCGAGGGATCTCATTTCCATACTTCAGTCGATCAAGGCGGCCGGGGCTCTTCAGGCAGAATTGAAGGTGATCTGATGAAATCTGTAGATTACAGTGTTTTGGCGCGGGACGGCATGTCCCGCCTCGTCCAGGCGAAGGCCGAGTCGGGAGTTTCCAGGCCGTCATCCGCTTACTCCGGCAAAGTCGAAGCCGCGCGGGAGCGGGAGCTCAGAGAGGCGTGCGCAGGTTTCGAAGCCATCTTTATCAATCAGCTCTTGAAGACCATGAGGGAATCGGTGCCGGAGAGCACCTTCTTTGGCAAGAGCCTCCAGCGGGATATCTATACAAGCATGTTCGATATGCAGGTCGCCGACCGTGTGGCCCACGGAAAGGGTATAGGCATCGGGGACCTGCTCTACCGGCAGCTCTCGCTCACCCTGAAGTAGTCATCCCCTATTGCAGCCATAGCCGTTTCTCTCTATGCCTCCAATCTTTGGCAAGCTTCTTGCTTTCAATATGGGAAAACTACTAAGCCTAATGGTGACTCAATGGAGTATCTGCCCCCCTTGCCAAACAGTTTTTGGGTTTTGTTTCAAGATGTTATCGAATCCTGGCAGGAGATGAACTCCGTGCTGGACGAAGAGTGGCATCTTCTGCAGGGGGGAAAAATCAACCTGCTTCCTGCCGTGGCCGAAAAGAAGAACAAGGCCGCCCAGCGTATAAGTGATGTGGAGCAGCGGCTGGAGGATGCCATAGCCCTGGTGCTCAAAAGGGCGGGGGTAGATCCCGATGGCGCGGTGGTGGCCTCCTTCCGCCGCTACGTTTCCCACGGCGACGTGGAGCGGCTTTCCTCTTTGATAGCCAGGCGCAAGCTGTTGGTCCAGGAGGTAGCCCAGAGGAACCAGCGTCATCTGCGGTTTATTCGTGAGCGGCTCAGGCTGGGGCAGGAGTTGCTGGACATCTTGACTGGCAGGAGTGGAAAGCAGGCCCTCACTTACACGCCTGGCGGCGGGCTGGCAGGCACCGCCCGCATGCCGGCGGCCAGGAGTAGGAGAGTATCGTCATGGCTGGCCTGAACAGCATTCTCAACATCGGCAAGACGGCCCTTTTGACCCATCAGCTCAACCTGCAGACTACTGGGCACAATACCGCGAACGTCAACACCGACGGCTATTCGCGGCAGCACGTCCAGCTCATCCCCAACTTCCCGGTGCCATCGTCGGTGGGACCCATCGGCAACGGCGTCAATGCCAACATCATATACCGCGACTATGACCGCTTCATCACCAAGACCCTATTCGACAAGACATCGGTGATGAAGGGGCTCGAGACGAGGCAGTCGGGGATGAAGCTCATAGAGGGCGTGCTCAACGAGGTGGAGACGAACGGCCTGAACGAATTGATCAACCAGTTCTGGAACGGCTGGGACGATGTGGCCAACAATGCCGAGGGGATACCGGAGCGCACCACTCTCCTGAGCAGGGCCAATCTGCTGGTCCAGGGATTCAAAGACCGCTATGATCAGCTTTTGAAGCTGTCCCAGGACGTGGATCTCAACATCCGTTCTTCGGTGGACGATATAAACAAACTGGCGGATCAGATCGCGGAACTCAATGTCCAGATACTCTCGTCGGAGGTGGGAGACCAGAAGGCTAACGATCTCAGGGATCAGCGGGACGAGCTCCTCAAGCGTCTCTCCGGGCTGACCAACGTCCACTACTTCGAGACTCAGCGGGGGACCTACACCGTGATCATCGGACAGAATCGGCCTCTGGT
>WFVQ01000212.1 GCA_015491585.1 Deltaproteobacteria bacterium | reverse complement strand
GCCCAGGTCGAACACCGCGATCTTCTCCTCTTTCTTCTTGTCCAGGCCATAGGCAAGCGACGCAGCAGTGGGCTCGTTGATAATCCTCAGGACGTTCAGCCCGGCGATCTTGCCGGCGTCCTTGGTGGCCTGGCGCTGGCTGTCGTTGAAGTAGGCCGGCACGGTGATAACTGCGTCGGTGACGGTCTCTCCGAGATACTCCTCGGCGGTCTGTTTCATCTTGGTGAGGATCATGGCGGAGATCTCGGCAGGGCTGTACTGCTTCCCCTTGATCTCCACGTAGGCATCGCCGTTGGGGCCCTCGACTATCTTGTACGAGACAATGTCCTTGCTCTTCTGCACCTCGGGATCGGTGTACTTCCGCCCTATGAGACGCTTGACTGCGAATATGGTGTTCTCGGCGTTGGTGACCGCCTGCCTCTTGGCAACCATTCCCACCAGCCTTTCACCCTTGTCGGTGAAGGCCACGATGGAAGGCGTGGTGCGGCCGCCCTCGGCATTGGTAAGGACCTTGGGGTCTCCTCCCTCCATTATGGCCACGCACGAGTTGGTGGTGCCAAGGTCTATTCCAATAACTTTGCCCATTTGTTATCTCCTCCTTGTGAACTCTTTTTTGCGGAATGGCAGGCCAGCATGGCCGACCCTGCCGCATTCACGGCCCAGGCACTGCGAATGGGCGCCTGGGCGGGCTGAAGGGAAGTTAAACACTGTTTTCCTCTTGTCCACACCCAGATGCAGGTTTTTTGGAGACCACGACCAGAGCCGGTCGCAACACCCGTTCATGGAGCTTGTATCCCTTGAGCAGCTCTTTGATCACTGTGTTCTCCTCGACGTCGTGCGACTCCTCCACGCCAAGCGCCTCGTGGATGTTGGGATCGAAGCGTTGCCCCTCGGCCGCGAAGACCTTCAGGCCGAATTTCTCGAGGGTCTTCAGATAGCCGGAGAGCGTCAGTTCAAGGCCTTGGAGCAGCGACTCCAGATCTTGGTTATCCTTGGCGGCTTCCACGGCCCTTTCCAGGTTGTCGAGGAACGGGAGCAGCTCCTTTGCAAACGCCTCCAGGGCATACTTCATATGCTCCTCTTTCTCCCGCTCCATCCTCTTCTTGAAGTTGTCGAGCTCTGCTGCCAGCCGTAGCATCTTGTCCCGGCACTCCTGGAGCTCGCACTCCTTGGCTTCCAGGGCCTGCTCCAACTCTTTCACCTTTTCATCCCTGGCATCATCTTGGACCGTGTTCCCATCATCTTCGGGTGTGGGCCGTTTTTCATCTATTCCCTCCTCGATTTTGCGTTCTTTTGTCATATTTATACCTCCGGATGGTATTCTATCTTCAGGACCATTTAGAGGCCACCTATTCGTCAAGTTCGCCTCTTATGCCTCATTCAGCGTTCAGGGGATAAACTAAGATCGCGATCAATCGGTGCAAGAGGAGAGTTTGTCGCTGAGGACCAGCGCGGCATATTCTACCAGGGCGATCACCCTGCCGTAATCCATTCTCATAGGTCCCACTACACCAAGGCCGCCCATAACCTCGTCTTTATGTTTGTACGGCGTGGCCACAAGCCCACAATCGGGCAGGGCAGAACCCAACTCTTTGGAGCCTATGAATATTCTGGTCTCGCTGGCCTCTTTAACCCGGTCCAACAATTCTAACAGCGCTCCTTTCTCCTCAAGTGCCTGGAGGAGGATCTTGAGGCGGTTGAGATCCAGGAATTCCGGCTGTTCAAGGAGATTGGCCCTTCCGTCCACGAACAGATTTTCCTGGGGCTGGGCGGAGAGCGTCTTGTCCAGGGCCTCTTGGACCAGCTTTTTGAAGAGACGGCGATCCTCGTCCAGCTCCATGCGGATCTCCTCCCTGACCTCGTCGATGGAGCGGTAGGAAAGGTACTGATTGAGATAGTCGGCCATGCGCCAAAGCCGTTCCTGGGAAATGGCCTCCTTGGTCCTAATAACGGTCTGGCGGACTATACCGCCCTCGAAGACCGACACTACCAGTACCGAACAGGGCCTAAGCAGCACGAAATCCATGTGTAGGAGCCGTTTGTCCAGAGGGGCAGGTTGAGAGGCCACCACCGCATGGCCAGTAAAGTTGGCCAGCAGGCTGGCAGCGGTTCGCAGGGCGGTCTTGACGTCGTCAGGACTCGCCATGATAGTCTCCTCTATCACCGCCTGATCGCCCCAGGACAGATCCCTTTTCTCCAAGATGTTGTCAACATAGAAGCGGAGCCCCCTCTCCGTTGGCACGCGGCCGGCAGAGGTGTGGGGTTGAAACAGCAACCCCTCGTCCTCCAGATCCGCCATAATATTCCTGATGGTCGCAGGGCTCAGGCCCAGACCCACGTGCTTGGCCACGGTCCTGGAACCTACGGGCTCGGCTCGCTGAAGATAGACGGATATCACCGCCTCCAGGATCTTCCGGTTGCGCTCGCTAAGCTCTATAGCCTCTGCGCCCTCTTCTATGACTTTTGGATCATCCATACTGGCACCGGTCGCTACTTTAATTTGGATCTCAGCAAAAGGACATTAATTCCAGGCGGTAGGGGTGTCAATGGCGGCCTCATCCAGACAGAATTTCTTACTCTTTTCACGTCTCTTTCTCTCTGATCGCCTTGATTCTGGCCAGAAACCATCGAAGATGTGCTATGGCGGCCGTCAGATAGAGAGTCAGGGCTATATTACCTCTCCTTGGTTGATGCTCCAGTCTGGTTGCTATCCGCTTCTTCATAGGGTAAAAACACCCAAATTCGTGAAGAGGAGGGAACCATGAATATTGCCAAGAGTGTCAGTATTGGAGTCTTTGCCATCTTGCTGCTGGCAGGGGTTTATAGCGTGGCCCTGGCGGGCGGCTCCCAATGCTATCCCAACGGCGCAGAAGGGTTCATGGTGGGGGCGGCTCCGCCGCCGGGCATGACCGTGGCCTACTACGGGGTCTATTACAACGCCGACGAACTGAAGGATTCCAGCGGCGACGACAGCAAGCTGCTGGACGACATCACCATATTCGGAGACGTCTTCAGGTTCATATGGATCTCCAAGAAGACCCTGTTCGGCGCCAACTACGGCCAGCACTTCTTCTTCCTTGACGTGGATGTGGACGCCGAGTTCAATCAGCCAGTTGGGCCAAAGCTGGGCAGGGACTATCACACCACCACGGTCCCATATCTCATCTACTCGCCGTTCCTGCTGACCTGGCACCTGATGCAGGGGAGGCTGCACCTGGTGGCAGATTTCGCGGACATCTACATCCCGCTCTACAACGTGGACAAGGACAACATGGCGAGTCTCGGGACCTTCGGCAGGAACTACTGGACCTTCGAACCTGTCTTGGCGGTGACCTATCTCCCCACTCCTGCCTGGGAGTTCTCGGCCAAGTTCATGTACGATGTGAGCACCACGCAGGAGGACTACCTGCCCGGCCCGCCGGTCATGATAGACCGCACTCCTGGAGACGAGTTCCATGTGGACTTCAACGTCTCCTATGGGATCAACAAGAATCTCAGGGTGGGCGTTGGCGGCTACTACTACAGACAGGTCGCCGACGACGACTACCACGATCTGGACAGGTATCCCGAGCCATTGCGCCAGGCCCTGGAGGATCTGGAGGACCAGCAGGGACAGGTGTGGGCCCTGGGGCCGGGCGTCTGGTACCAGAAGGGGAAGTTTATAGCCACTCTCAGGTCCCAGTGGGAGTTCGAGGCAAAAAACAAGCCAGAGGGTAAGAACATCTGGTTGAAGATCTATTACGTCTTTTAAAACAAGCCACATAGAAGACAAGGAGAGAGCCATGAGCGATAGCTACAAGATACTGCTGGACGAGAAAGAGCTGCCTGAGGCCTGGTACAACATCCTGCCCGACCTGCCAGAGCCCCTGGCCCCGCCCCTCCATCCCGCCACAGG
>WFVQ01000211.1 GCA_015491585.1 Deltaproteobacteria bacterium | reverse complement strand
GAACGTGAGCAGCGTGGCCGCGGCTATGGAGGAGATGACGGCCACGGTTTCCGAGATCAGCAGGAACACCACCGAGACGAAGGAGGCCTCTATGGAGGCCAGTTCAGAGGCCGAGAACGCCAGGCAGGTGATCGACGAACTGGTGGAGGCCACCAAGAAGATAGAAGAGGTGAGCGGTCTCATCGGCTCCATCGCCGAGCAGACCAACCTCCTGGCCCTGAACGCCACCATCGAGGCGGCCCGGGCCGGTGAGGCCGGAAAGGGATTCGCGGTCGTGGCCAACGAGGTCAAGGACCTGGCCAAACAGACGTCCGACTCCATTGGAGAGATCGAGCAGATAGTCAACAACATAGTGAGCGGCGCCACCAAGGCCAGCCATGCGGTGAACCGGATAGTCGAGACCATCATAAAGGTGGCGGAGTTCTCGGACAGCGTGGCTGCCGCCGTGGAAGAGCAGACAGCCACCACCAGCGAGGTGAGCCAGCGCGCCCAGGACGCCAGCGCAGAGGTGGCCCGGGTGGCGGAACTCAGCAGCCAGATCGTGGAGACCGGGCGCTACACCGCCTCAATAGCCGGCGACGTCAATGCCATGTCCAAGAAGTTGAAGGAGGTCTCCAACATGCTGAAGGAGGAGATATCAATCTTCAAGATGTAGGTTGCGCTTGATCATCAGGGACAGCTCTTTGGGCAGCCGTCTGGGGCGGCCGTCCAGGCCGACGGCGGCGTTAATGGTATATCCGGTAAGGAGGGGCCTTGGGCTGGGCCCCTCCTTTTTTATGGCATAGGAGAAGCGTATGGTGGCGCCGGTGATCTCCTCTATCCAGGTGGAGATGACGAGGAGATCGTCATACCGGGCAGGGGCATGGTAACGGCAGTGGAGCTCCACCACCGGGAAGATGAGCCCTGCCTCGGTGAGCTCGGCGTAGCTGACCCCGAGCACCTGGCGGAGGTATTCAGACCGCCCTGTCTCCAGCAGGCGCATGTATGTGCCGTAATAGACCACCCCGCCCGCATCCGTGTCGCCGTAGATGACCCTGTAGGCGGTCTCGCAGACCGTTCCGCTCCTGCTGCCCACCGCGCTACTTGGCCGCCTTCTTTCCTCCATAGAAGACACCGCTTTTCTTCCGGGGTGTGAGGTCCACCTCCCTGGGGGTGGCACCGATGAAATGGGCCATAAGTTGGTGCCCTTGCTCGAACGAGATGCCCGTGGCAGCGGCTCCCTTCTCGGAGAAGACCGCCCCTGGATTCTCCCTGGGATTCATGTTGTCGAATATGACGAAGGGCACGGGCTCCCGGACATGGGTCCTCACCGCCACCGGCGTGTAGTGGTCCGTGACCACCATGACCCTGTAGGCGCCGCCCATTTCCCGCAGGCCGTCCAGCACAGGGCCCACCACCTCCTTGTCGAACCGTTCTATGGCCTTGACCTTGGCCCTTGCATCTCCCATGTGGCCGGCCTCGTCCGGTGCTTCCACATGTACGACCACGAACTGCTTCTCTCTAAGGAGTTCAAGGGCTGCCTTGGCCTTTCCCAAATAGTTGGTGTCGAGATAGCCGGTCGCCCCTTCCACTTCCACGATCTCCAGCCCTGCCAGCGCGCCGAGCCCCCTGATGAGATCCACTGCGGCCACCACTCCTCCGGTGAGCCCGTAGAGCTGCTCCAGGGTGGCCATGATGGGTTTCCGGCCCTGGCCCCAGGGCCACAGGCTGTTGGCTGGCATCTTCCCCTCGCTCTTCCTCTTTACGTTCACAGGATGGCGGTCGAACAGGGTGATCGCCTTGGTCAGCACCTCGTAGAGGAGCGGTTCCTCTTCATATATGTGCCAGGCATCGGTTACGTCCTGATCGGTGAAGTCATGGGGCGGCACCGTTGCTATCCCTTCCGGCCCCCCCTTCCATATGAGGAGATGGCGATAGCTCACGCCTGGCACGAAGGAGAAGGAGCGTTCCGGCATCATGGGGATCAGGTCCTTCAATAGGGCATGGGCCTCCTCGGTGGTGATGTGGCCCGCCGAATAGTCCCTCATGAAGACCCGCCCCTCTTGGAAGCCGAGGGTGACGAGGTTGCACCTGAAGGCCACGTCCTCGGGATTCATCTCTACCCCTCTTGCAGCGGCCTCGAGAGGGCCTCTTCCAGTATAGGACTGCGCGGGGTCGTATCCCAGTATGCTCATGTTTGCCACGTCGCTGCCCACCGGGAAACCCTGGGGTATAGTGCGCAGCAACCCCAGCTCTCCCAGCCGGCAGAGGCGGTCCATTGTAGGAGTCCTTGCCGCCTCGAGGGCGGTCTTCCCGCCTAATGAGTCGATGGGATAGTCCCCCATGCCGTCGCCTATGAGGATGACGTAGCGTTCGGCAGGGAGGTCAATGGGGGCCTCCTGCTCCACAACCTCTTCATGGTTGACCGTGTTTTCGCTCATGTTCTGCGTCCTCCCTCGTCGTGTGACGGAGAATATATGGTGCCGGGTATCCCGCCCCGGCTTTATTCCAGCTCCTCTACCCTTATCATGACGCTCTTCCCGGCCACGACCTCCAGCGCCTCTATCTCCTCCACCGCCTTTTCCACCGCAATGACCGGGGCGGCGTGGGTGAGCATGACGATTGGGACGCTGGCGCGCCCGCCTCCCACAGCCCTTCCCCGCTGGACCACCGATTCTATGCTGATCCCATTGCTGCCCAGTATGCCGGATATGGCGGCAAGGACCCCCGGGCGGTCCTGGGCGTTGAAGCGGATATAGAACCGCGACTCCAGCGCCTCCCTGGGGCAGATCTCTACGGTGCCGTTCCCGTCCAGGCCGAAGCCCAGGAACATGCTGGCGGAGCAGCGGCAGCCCGATGCTATGCGCCTGGCCAGGGCGACAACGTCCGCCGCCACCGCGCTGCCCGTTGGCATCTGGCCTGCTCCGAGGCCGTGGAGGAGTATCTCGCCGACCGCGTCTCCGGTCACATATATGGCGTTATAGACCCCGGACACCCTGGCCAGCAAGTGGCCGGCGGGAATCATCGCCGGATGGACCCGGAGGTCCAGCCCCTCATCGCGCTTGGAAGCCACCGCCAACAACTTCACCACGAAGCCCAGCTCCGCTGCCATCTCCAGGTCGAACCTCTCTACGGCCTCTATACCCTCCTTGGAGACCGCATCCATCTCCACCGGTGCCTGGAAGGCCAGGGAGGCGAGTACCGCCAATTTGTGGGCCGCATCTGTCCCGTCTATGTCGTAAGTGGGGTCCGCTTCGGCATAGCCCTTCTCCTGCGCCTTCTTCAAGACCGTGTCCAGCTCCTCGCCCCTGGAGCTCATCTCGGAGAGGATGTAGTTGGAGGTGCCGTTCAGTATCCCGATCATCCGCGAGATCCGGTTGGCGGGCAACCCTTCCCTGAAGACCTCTATCACCGGAATGCCGCCTGCGACACTGGCCTCGAACGCAACACAGCACCCCTTCTGGTCGGCGAGGCGGAAGATCTCCCAACCGCAGGTGGCCAAGACCGCCTTGTTGGCCGTGACCACGTGCTTTCCGCCCTCTATGGCCTTTATAATGCAGGAGCGTGCCGGCTCCAGACCTCCAATGAGCTCGACGAAGATATCGATATCTGGATCAGAGACCAATCCTTCCAGGTCCGTGGTGAGAATCCCTGGAGGGAGCTGTATCTGGCGTGGGGCGTCTGGATTGCGGACGCACACCCGCTTCAGCTCCAAGGGCACCCCGGCCCGCTCTGCGAGAATGCCGCCCTTCTCCAGCAATATCTTGGCGAGCCCGCTTCCGACCGTGCCCAGGCCGGCCATGCCGATCTTGACGCTTCGGGACATCCTTCCTCCTGTCAACCCGTCCAGGCCGGCCGGCATTCCGGCACGGCAGGACCATCATCCCCTGCGGTGGATTCCGTCCAGGAGCGGAACGTCTCATTAAGGCTTAAAAAGGTGGTGATGTCAAGAATCCGCCGCCCCGCGGCCTGGAGCCATCGAAGGGACTTGTGTGATTCCCCCGGCGGCGGTGTAATGAAAAAAATGTTATTTCCCGATAGAGAATAGAGGATTTGGAGGCCCGGGAGCACTATGGGTACTGGGAAAAGGATATTTCTGCTGGCCGCCGTGTGGCTGGTTCTGATAACGTCGCTGCACTACTGGCGCAACGTCAGGCGTGTGCCCGTTGACACCCTCCGCGTAGGATACCTCCCCATCACCTGCCATCTCCTGGTCCCTGTCTCCCATGCACACCTGAAGGGAAGCGACCTGGCGTTCGAGCCGGTGAAGTTCACCTCCTGGCCCGACATGATCGAGGCCCTGAAGGGAGGGGAGCTGGACATGACCTTCATCCTGGCTCCAATAGCCATCACCTTGATAAAGCAGGGCGTGCCCATAAAGGTGGTGCTGCTGGGCCACCGCGACGGCACCGCCGTAGTGGTTAAGAAGGGGCTCACCAGCCTGGGGCAACTTGCTGGCAAGACCGTTGCCATTCCAATAAGATACAGCATGCAGAACCTGGCCCTACGCACCCTTTGGCGCCAGGCCGGACTTTCGCTGCAGGAGCTCGACGCAGTGGAGATGGCCCCTCCTGACATGCCGTCGGCCCTAGCCTCAGGAGGCATATGGGGCTACATAGTCGGCGAGCCCTATGCGGCCCAGGCCGAGATGGCCGGAACCGGCACGGTCCTTTATCATATGAAGGATGCGTGGCCAGGGTTCATATCCAGCGTGGTGGTGGTCAATCTCGATGCCATGAAGCGTAAGGGGGTGAAGATCAAACGCCTCCTCAACGCATTCTATGCAGAGGCCCGCTGGATAGAGCACCACAGGGTGGAGGCGGCCCACTTCGCGGCCGAGATGTACGGCCTTCCCGAGAAGCTGATTAGATACGTGTTGACCACGCCTCCGGACAGGGTCTCGTACCATAACATCATGCCCAAGGAGAGGGAGTTCCAGTTCATCGCCTCGCTCATGGTGGAGGAAGGGCTCATAGACTCTGTGCCGTCGGTCTCAATAGTTGACACCTCCTGGTTCGATGCAGACCTGGTGAAGGAGAGAATGGGATGGACAGAGGGACGCTAAGGCGGCGCATATCCTCCATTTCCGGGTTTGTGCTCCTGATCCTGGTGTGGGAGGGCGCTATCCGTCTCTTCCATGTCTCTCACTACAAACTGCCGGGTCCGGTGGACGTGGGAAAGGGGCTGCTGGAGCTGGCTGGTTCAGGCGTGCTGCTGGACCATGTGATCGCAAGCCTGTTCAGGGTCACTTGGGGCTATTTCCTCGCGGTGGTGACCGCCGTTCCCCTGGGGCTCGTCCTGGGGATATGGAGGGGGGCGAGGGAGGTCATCAACCCGCTCATCCAGTTCCTGCGCCCCATCTCGCCGCTGGCCTGGATTCCCATTGCGCTTCTCTGGCTTGGGGTCGGAGATCCCCCGGCCATCTTCCTGATCTTCTTGTCTTCGTTCTTCCCGCTGGTGGTTTTCAGCATGAGCGGGGTCGAGAGCATAAACGTCACCTATATCAGGGTGGCCACCAACTTCGGCCTCAAGGGCCTGGAGCTTTATATGAAGGTGATATTCCCGGCAGCGCTGCCCTCCATAGTGACCGGCCTGAGAATCACATTGGGCACCGCGTGGCTGGTCATAGTGGCGGCGGAGATGATCGCGGTCAAGTCGGGACTCGGCTATCTCATAGTCGATTCCCGCAACTCCCTGAGGACCGATTACGTGATAGGCGGAATGATCGTGATAGGGGCCATTGGCCTCTTTCTGGATCACATGATCCGTAAGCTGGAGGATCTGCCTGGAATCAGGTGGCACGGGAAACAGAGATGAGCAAGATCGAGGTGAAATCCCTCTACAAGGCATACGTGGCCGGGAACGGGCGCGGCCCTGAGCAGTGCGCCAAAGACCAGCTCATCCTCAAGGATGTCTCCTTCGAGGTAAAGGAGCGGAGCTTCACCTGCTTCGTGGGGCCGTCCGGCTGCGGAAAGTCCACGCTGCTTCGGATAATAGCCGGTTTCGACTCGCCTTCCGGAGGCGCGGTCCTGGTGGATGGAAGGCCGGTGGAGCGGCCCAGCAGCAAGCACATATTCGTATTCCAGGAGGACGGGCTCTTCCCCTGGATGACCGCCTACGAGAACGTGGCCATCGGCGCCCGCTGGATAGAGGACAAGAAAGAGCGGCACGAACAGGTGATGGAATATCTCGAGCTGGTGGGCATCGACGGCTTCGAGAACCACTATCCCCATGAGCTCTCCGGGGGTATGAGACGCAGGGCCGAGGTGGCACGGGCCCTCATCACCAATCCCGACCTCCTGTTCATGGATGAACCCTTCTCCGCTCTGGACTTCATGACCAGGATGCACATGCGGGAGGAGATGGTGAACGTCCACGCCATGTTCGACACCACCATCCTCTTCATCACCCACGACATAGACGAGGCCCTCCAGCTCGGAGACCAGATCATCGTGCTCAGCGAGAGGCCCACCGAGGTCAAGGCCGACATCACCCTTGACTTTCCCCATCCCCGGGATCTCGGTTCAGAGCCTCTGGCAAAGATCAGGCGAGAAGTCTACTTCCTCATGGGGCTGCACGCCGCTCTTTAGAGGGCCGTTTCCAGGTGGAGCGCCGCGGAGCCCGTTTCGTCCTTCGCCCCTATACGTCGCATTGGTGCCAGGCATGGGCCGGGACCGGCGCTGGGAAGAGGGGGGCAGAGAGATCCTCCCGGATGGCCGGATCCTTGCCCTATCCATGCCGCTGTTGTACCCTCTGTCCGCTATGAAAAGAGACCTATATCTAAGTCTGGTCAAGAAGCCGGCGCGGTACATGGGCAAGGAGGTCAACGCCGCTTGCAAGGAGTGGGGCGGAGCCGATGTGCGCGTGGCGCTGGTCTTCCCTGACCTGTACGAAATCGGTATGTCCCATCTGGGGCTGCATATCCTCTATCATGTCCTGAATGGTCTCGATTGGGCCCTTGCAGACCGGGCCTACTGCCCTGACACCGACCTGGAGAACCTGCTGAGGGAGCGGGGTGAGCCGCTTTGGGCGCTGGAGTCGGGCCGGCCTCTGTCCCAGTTCGACATACTCGGGATAACCATTCCCTACGAGCTTTGCTACACCAATATATTGACCATATTGGACTTGGCCTCCGTGCCTTTCCTGTCCAGGGACAGGGACGGCGGTGAGTGGCCCCTGGTGATAGGTGGAGGGAGCGGCGCCTTCAATCCCGAGCCGGTGGCCGAGGTCTTCGACGCCATCGTGCTTGGCGACGGCGAGGAGGCCGTGGTGGAGATAGCCGCAATGGTCCGGGAGTGGAAGGCGCGGGGAGGGGCGAGGAAGGAACTCCTGGAGGCCTTGGCCGGCACAGATGGCGTTTACGTCCCCAGGTATTATGAGGTTTCCTACGGGTCAGGCGGCCGCATCGCGGCGGTGACGCCGTCAGGTCCGGCGCCTGCTTCGGTCCGGCGGCGGATCCTGCCCGACTTAGACAGCGCCCCCTTTCCAGAGAAACCCCTCGTGCCTTTCGTACAGACCGTCCACGACCGCCTGGGTATAGAGGTGGCACGGGGCTGCACCAGGGGATGCCGTTTCTGCCAGGCTGGGATCATATACCGGCCGGTGAGGGAGCGCGGTCCAGGGCGGGTGATGGAGCTGGCCCAACGCTGCCTAAGGGCCACCGGCTGGTCTGAACTCGGCCTGCTCTCGCTTTCGACCGGCGACTACTCCCAGCTTCACGCGCTCATTCACGGCCTCATGGAGCTCTGCCGGCCAGGTCACGTCGCCCTGTCGCTCCCTTCGCTCAGGGTGGGCACGCTCACCAAGGAAATCATGGCCGAGATCCTCAAGGTCAGGAAGACGGGTTTCACCCTGGCCCCAGAGGCGGGTAGTGAGAGGCTGCGCCAGGTTATCAACAAGGGGATCACCGAAGAGGATCTTCTGGAGACTGCGCGCGACGCCTTCGGCGCGGGATGGCGTAACATAAAGCTCTATTTCATGATAGGGCTGCCTACCGAAACCGTTGAGGACGTCGATGCGATAAAGGAGTTGGCATACAAGGTGCTCTCCCAGAGGCCCAGGGGCAAGAGGGGACAGGTCACGGTCAGTGTGGGGACCTTCGTTCCCAAGCCCCACACCCCTTTCCAGTGGGAGAGACAGCTTTCCCTCGAGGAGTCGAGGGAGCGGTTCCGGCGGCTGCGCAAGGGGCTGCGGAGGGATATTAGGCTGAAGTGGCACGATCCGGGTCTCAGCTTCATGGAGGGGGTCTTCTCCAGGGGGGACAGGAGGCTGTTCCGCGTGATCAGGGATGCCTGGGAGATGGGGGCACGCCTGGACGCCTGGTCGGACCATTTCAGGCCCGAACTCTTCGAGGCCGCGGCGGCGCAGGCTGGGATCGACCTCTCCTGGTACCTGAGAGAGAGGGAGATGGCCGAGCCGCTGCCCTGGGACCATCTGGACACCGGAGTGGAGAAGGCGTACCTCGCGAAGGAGCGCCAGCGTTCCCGCTCCCTGGAGTACACCTCCGACTGCCGCGGAGGCCGGTGCCACCGCTGCGGAGTATGCGATTTCAAACAGATACGTCCTGTGCTCTTCACGGACAGGGCGGGGCCTCTGGCTGGACAGGCCCGGCCATCCAGGGAGAATGGAGGCGGGCCGTGGCCCTGCCGCTTCGTGTTCGCCAAGCTCAACTGCGCCAGGTTCATAAGCCATCTCGACACCATGAGGGCCTTCCACCGGGCCGCTGCAAGGGCCGGGCTGCCGGTGGCCTTCTCCAGGGGATTCCATCCCATGCCGCGCTTCTCTTTCGGAGACGCTCTGCCGTTAGGTATGGAGTCGGTATGCGAAAAGGGGGAGGTCCATCTGGAGTCCAGGATCGAGCCGCGGCAGTTTTTGGAGGCCATGAACCGGGAGCTGCCCGAGGGGCTCTGCGTCATCGAGGCCGGAGAGCCGCGGGAGGCAGGGGAGGCCGCCGTTTCCCAGCGCAGTTACATCGCCTTGGTCCCATGCGCGGACGCCTCTGTTGCCGCTGAAGCGCTCCAGTCCATTGGCGGCGAGATGTCCGTAACCTTCAGGAAGTCGGGTTCAGAGGGCCTCGTCAGGCTGGAAGAGGCCGTGAGAGAAGCTGCCTTGCGGCGGCGGGAAGAGGTGGCCGGCCTCCTGAATGGATGGGATGCCCTGGAGCAGGAGGGGGAGCTGGTGGAGTTCTCGCTCTCCAGCAGCAAGGCGCGCCTTTCCGATGGCTCCCAACGGGAGGTTGTCCCGCGGCCGCTGGACGTCCTCGCAGCGCTCTTCGGGATAGGAGAGGTGGAAGGAACGTGGATTAGGATAGTAAGGGTGGCATGAACACGGCGGGTGCCGTTTGCCCTATGGCCTTGCACCCCCCTTCTGCTGCCCTGCCTTGGCCTTTATCTCCATCTGGTACTCCTCTGGCCCCATGCCCGCGTCAGGCGTGATGGTCACGGGCATGGAGAACTCCTCCTCCAGCCTGCACAGCTCCTGCCTCTTCCTGTTGAGTATGTGCTGGGTGACCTCGGCAGGGAGGGTCAGTATCAGTTCCGCGCCTTCCCGTCCCTTGGCGGCCATTATGCTCCTGAGCCTCCTCATGTGTGCCAGTGCCAGCGATTCCACAGACTGCACCATTCCCCTGCCGTTGCAACAAGGGCACGTGTGGTGGCTGGAGAGCTGGAGCGGGCTCCTGATCTTCTGCCTCACGATCTCCAGGAGGCCGAACTTAGAGACCCTGCCGATTTCGGTCCTGGCCCGGTCCTTCTTGAGGCACTCCTTCATGTGCCGTTCCAGCTTCCGGTTGTATTTGGGGTTCTTCATGTCGATGAAGTCCACCACGATGATGCCGCCAAGGTCGCGTAGCCTTAGCTGCCTGGCAATCTCCGCCGCGGCCTCGATGTTGGTGGAGAGGGCCGTCTCCTCGATGTCTTTCTCCTTTATGTTGCGGCCGGAGTTGACGTCTATGGAGACCAGGGCCTCGGTGGGTTCGATTATGATATAGCCCCCTGAGGGGAGTTCCACCCGCGGCTGATAGATCTGGGATATCTGCGGCTCGATCCCGAAGTGGTGGAAGATGGAGCCAGGGCCCTCGTAGAGCTGAACCTTGGCCACCTGCCGGGGGGCGATGATCTTGAGGAAGGAGCGGATGGTCTCGTATGCCCCCTTGTCGTCCACCACGATCTCTCCCACCTCAGGGGTGAGGTGGTCGCGGAGGAACCTGGTCACCAGGTCGCGGTCCTTGTATATGAGTGCCGGTGCCTTCGCAGTGCGCACCCGTTTCTTCAGGTTCTCCCACAGCCTCACCAGGTAGCGCAGGTCCTTCTGCAACTCGGTCTTTGGGACTCCGTGGGAGGCGGTCCTGGCGATCAGCCCGATCCCTTCGGGTATCTTGCACCCCTTGAGGATCTGCTTCAGCCGCTCCCTCTCGTCCTCGTCCTCTATCTTCCTGGAGACTCCCATGTGGCTGCTGCCCGGCATCAGGACGAGATACCGGCCTGGAATGGACAGGTACGTTGTGACAGCAGCCCCTTTCAGGTTGGTGGCCTCCTTGACGATCTGGACCAGGAACTCCTGGCCCCTCTCGAGGTTGGCCAGCTTCTCCCGGCGGGTCGAGGCGTAACCGTGGTATTCGGGATGGATTTCATCCAGGGGAAGATAGGCGTTCCTGTCCAGTCCTATGTTGATGAACGCGGCCCCGAGGCTAAGTTCTATGTTCTCGAGTATGCCTTTGTAGATGTTCCCCCTTGTCTGGAGGTGCCCCTCCATCTCCACGTCGAAGGCCTCGAGCTTCCCGGCCTCCATGAGGGCCACCCGGCACTCCTCCCTGCCCTCGAAATTGATGACTATCTGGGCATTTCCGCCCTTCTTCGGCCTCTTCTTTCTTGCCATGTCAGGTCCCCGATCTCCTTTTGAAATATCTCTTGCCGCCGAATTCGACGGGTTCTGCCTCTGCCCTCTCCACCAGCGACTCCACCACAGGCGCGAGCTCCGCCTCATCTACGCCCAGGGCCTTGACCATGTCCCCGACCGTCATGGGCCTGCGGCCCAACATCTCCCTTATCCTGGCCACGAGGTCCTTGTAGCTGCCCTTGCCCTTGGCCGGTGGAGAGGTGGCGATCTCCACGTCGCCGCCAAACAGGCCGGCCACCTCCTGAAGCCTCCTGTATTCCAGGGGCTCGGCCCACGGCTCGGCAGGTGGCCTTGCCACCGTGTTCAACTGCACCTTGTCCGGGGCGATGGCCGCCACCGCCTCCGACAGCAGCTTCAGCTCGGCGCCGGAGTCGTTCACGCCCTTGACCAGGAGGATCTCCAGCCACATCTTCCCCGGAAATTCCTTCCTGAAGCTGATTAGCCCCTCGATGATCCTGGTGATGTCCAGGCCTGGACACGGCCGGTTCACCCTGCGGAATGCTTGGGGAGAGGCGGCGTCCAGGGAGGGCAGCACTATGTCGGCCTTCAACAGCGATTCCCGGACAGAGGGGGCGTCCATGAGGGTGCCGTTGGTGAGCACCGCAACCGGCCTGCCTGCGGCCTTGCGGACCGCCTGGATGATGCCGCCGAGCCGGGTGTGAAGGGTAGGCTCCCCAGATGCGGTGATGGTTACGACGTCCAGTGCTGGCTGGTTCTCGTCGAGAAACTGGGCGAGCTCCCTCCCGATATCATCGGGATCCGAGTAGCCTCCTCTCTCACACGTGTATTCATGGGTTGGGCCCAGCTCGCAGTATATGCAGTTGAGGTTGCAGGTCTTCAGGGGCAGTATGTCGATACCAAGCGACAGGCCCAGCCTGCGCGACGGTACTGGTCCGAAACAGTATCTCATGGGCGTACTTTAATCCAAATACCGAGAATGCCAACTCTCTTCCCTGGCATGGCCTCTTGACAGAGAGAGCGAGTGACATTAATAGTAGGCCACTTTGAATGGTGGGAGTAGCTCAACTGGTTAGAGCGTCGGGTTGTGGCCCCGGAGGCTGTGGGTTCAAGTCCCATCTCTCACCCCATGAGCAAAAAAAGGGCATGGCTGCTTGCCATGCCCTTTTTCAATTTTTGGATCCTTTTGTCAAGGTTCATCACGGCCCACGGTGAGGTTGACGCCGCTCGAGATTGACGGCTGATACCGTATATAGTATTGCTTTTTTGTGGGGAAAATATCAATCGTCATGGATACCAGTGTGCTATTTGCAGGACTTTACTCTGCAAGAGGCGCGTCACATCAAATACTTAGATTGATCGATGGTGGCCAGGTTGTTCCTGTAATATCAACTACTTTATTATTTGAATATGAGGATGTGTTGAAACGGAAGCAGGAAGATTTGAATCTATCCGAAGATGAGATAGAGATCATTTTAGACAATATTTGTGCATTGAGCAAATTTCAAAAAATATATTTTTTGTGGAGGCCTTATTTAAGGGATGTAAAAGCTGATCATGTTTTGGAGGTCGCAATAGCATCTGGCATAAATATAATTGTAACACACAATGCCAAAGATTTTAGCGGGATAGAAAAATTCAATATACAGGCTATATCACCAGCCCAATTTTTGGAGGCGATGAAATGAGTGCATTGAATCTGAGATTACCCAATTCGATTCATCGTCATATAAAAGAAATTGCATCGGAAGAAGGGGTGTCTATAAATCAATTTATTATTACTGCTGTTGCGGAAAAGATATCCGCACTTAGAACTGAGAACTATCTCAAAAAGCGTGCCTTGAGAGCCGATAGAAAGGCGTTCAAAAACATATTGGATAGTGTTCCAGATCGTCCCCCCTTGAAAGGTGATGAGATAAGAAAAAAATAAGCCCAAAAAGCGGGTGCATGGGGCGCCCAATCCGCTGCAGGTTTCTCTCTTGCGTCTTGCGCGTCCGATATTACCCCCCGCCTTGGATGGAGTGATCATGGGAGAGAGAGGAGCCATAGCCACCACCATAGCCGTAGTGATGGCGGCCGTTCTGCTGCTCCATGCCGGAGCCGTTCTCGGCGCGGGCATGGATGGGGCGGCGGAAGAGGCGGCGCGGGCCATCCTGGTGCCCGGAGAGGGGAAGCGGCCGCGCATCTTCCTGGCGCCCGGCGACTTCGTCGCCGACGATGGAAACGTTTACCGTTTCTCCCTGATATGGCGCGAGAACCTGGCCGCGGCCCTTGCCAAGGCAGGCGCCGTCCTGGTGCCCGCGCCGGACCAGGCCGCGTTCCGGGTAACGGGGCGCTACTGGCGGTTGAAGGACGCGGTGGTGGTGAACATCAAGATGGTGGATCTATCCGACGGTTCCACGCTGCGTATAGCAAAGGTGAAGCTGGATGGCGGCGGCCTTGGCCGGCTTTTCGAGAAGGATCTCTCCGTGTATGCCGAGGTGCTTGCCGATGAGCTGGCGTATCAGCTCGGCTTTTTGGGGGATGCCCGGCTGGTGGCCGAGCCGTTCAGGCTGCGGGGAAGGCCGGAATATCCTCCATTTTCTAATATGTTTCTCGAAGAGATCAAGGCGGCCCTGTGCAAGCGCGGCTTCCGGTTCATTGAGCGTGCGGCGTTCTCCGCGGGCATGCGGGGTGTGAGGGGCATCTCCGTGGTGTCCTCCGGTCCCGGCTCCATTGCCAGGCCTTACCGTCTTGGTGGCAGCATCTGGCCCGATGGCGCGAAGATAAGGGTGTTCGTCAAGGTTTTCAACGTGGATGCAGGAACTTCAGCCGAGGCCCGTGCAGTGATCCCGGCATCCCTCGTATCTCCGGCCGACCTGACCGCGCCCGGGGAGTGGGCGGGCGATAGCCCTGTGGACGGCACCGAACTCCGGGTCCAGATCATGCCTGACCGCGGAGAGGGCGCGGTTTACCGCCTGGGAGAGAGTGTGTTTTTCTCAGTGGTGGTGAATCGCGATGCCCACGTCCATGTATATGACGTGAACGCCAAGGGCATCATCGTGCCACTGTTTCCCTGCAGAGGGAGTGGAGATGGTGGAGGAAGGGTTTCCGCCGCCTCGGTGAACTTCCTGCCCCGGGCCGGCGAGTGGCGGGTCAGCGAACCCAAGGGAGTGGACCGGGTGCTGGTCTTCGCCTCCACTGGCGGCCTCGTCCTGCCCGATGGCGCCAGGTGCGGAGAGGTGTTGTCCATGCCGCTGGACCGCCTTTTTTCCCATTACCGCGCCCAGGGGCACGGCAGAGGGTATGCCGAGGGGGTTGCCACCATAGTGGTGAAATGATTGCAGGGTGGGGCCTGAGGCTGGTTCATGCATCCAGGTTCTCGGGGAGAGGGGGTGATATGTTTAAATCTGTGTTGCTGAAAGCGTCGTTTTTGTTCTTTTTCTTCTCTCTTGCCTGGCAGTTGTTCCTGCCTTTGCCGACGTGTGCAGACAGAGGGATCGTTCCAGTCTCCATTGCGTCTCCAGGATCGGACGAGAGGAGGAACGCCCTGGTCATAGGCAACGGGTCATACGAAGCTGCTCCGCTCAGGAATCCCCTCAACGACGCCCGCGACATGGCGGCCAAGCTCGAGGCCCTGGGTTTTGATGTCGAACTCGTAGTGAACGGCACCATGCGCCAGATGGAGGAGGCCGTAAGGCGGTTCGGGCGCAAGCTGAGGGGAGGGGGCGTGGGGCTCTTCTACTATGCCGGGCACGGCATCCAGGTTGAGGGGCGCAATTATATGGTGCCCGTGAACGCACAGATAAACGACGAGGTGGATGTCAAATACGAGGCGGTTGACGTGGGCAGGGTCCTCGACACCATGAACCTTGCCGGCAACCAAGTGAACATAGTCATCCTCGATGCCTGCCGCAACAATCCCTATGCGCGCTCCTTCCGCTCTCCCAGCGCCGGGCTCGCCCGCATGGATGCCCCCACAGGCACCTTGATAGCATACGCCACTGCTCCCGGCCGCATGGCCGCTGATGGCACCGGCCGCAACAGCATATACACCAGCAACCTCTTGAAGTACATGGACGTTCCCGGCCTGCCAGTGGAGCAGCTCTTCAAGAATGTCAGGAAGGCGGTGTTGAAAGAGTCGGACGGCAGGCAGGTGCCGTG